>NZ_JAUBQU010000242.1:0-3189 GCF_036701435.1 Microcoleus sp. Pol12A5 | reverse complement strand
GTTTTTGAGTAACAGCTTGCCGGATATTCAAAGGCAGCTACTTTTGGCTGCAATCATTTTTTAGTCTAAACTACAGTAATTTTGTATTTAAAAATATAGATTATTGAATCCACTTGTAGATTGATAGAGACAATTTGAGTATCAAATATCTTATGTAGTATGCTTGTAAGAAAAAAGTGTCTATCTTACTTAACAGGTCAGTCTTATGGCATCAGGTTTCAAATCTTGAAAACACAGGATTAAAAGCTCAAAAAAATTGAGTATAGCTCAGGCGACTGCACTGACAGAAAAAATGGCATTAGTATTTGGTGATATCAAAGACCCTCGTGTAGAAAGAACGCGTGTCCATACATTAACAGATATTTTGAGCCTTGGAATATTGTCAGTAATTGCAGGAGGTAATGGATGGGAAGACATGGAAAATTATCGATTAAGTAAATGTGAATGGTTGGAGCAGTTTTTAGCTTTACCAGGAGGTATCCCAAGTGCAGATACATTTCGACGAGTTTTTGAACGCATTAATCCCAAAGTATTTGAGCAATGCTTTCGACGTTAGATAGAATGGATAGTTGAGGTAATAGGGGTGCAGGTAATTCCCATTGATGATAAGACTATCAAAGGCTCATACGATAGAGAGCAGGGGAAATCAGCTTTACATCTAGTGAGCGCTTGGTCGAGTCAATATCGTCTTGTTTGAGGACAAGTAAAGGTAGCAGATAAATCTAATGAAATTATTACAATTCCTGCCTTATTAGAGTTATTAGATATGGTGGGATGTATTATTACGATTGATGCAATAGGTACGCAAACAGCCATTGCCTCCCAAATTTTTTATGCTAAAGCTGATTACGTTTTAGCCCTTAAAGCTAATCATCCTACACTTCACGGACAAGTAAAAGATTGGTTAGAGCAACAATTGTCTCAAGGGTTTGAAGGTATTATCCATAGTTATGACCAACAAGTAGAGCTCGCGTCACCATCGGACTTAAAAACGATCCTGTTGGTGTGTTCCTATTTCTCAATTACCAACTTTACATAACCAAAAAGATTGGGTTGGTCTTCAATGTATTGTCATGGTAGTCCTGGTCAGACATCTTTGGAATAAAACTACCCATGAAGTTCAGTTTTATTTAACGAGTTTGGAATGTAATGCTCATAAATTGGGGCAAGCTATCCGTCTACATTGGGGTATTGAAAATGGTCTGCATTGGACTTTAGATCAATCACTAAAAAAGTGAGCAAAAAAAATCTGTAAGGCAATATCTATATAGATAATTGCTTTACAAACTAAAATATCTCCCTCTAGTATGCCAAATCGTGCGTCTATTCTCAAGCAACAATTTTTACAGAGTGTCGCCTTACCCTGGAGAGAACTGCTACCAGACTCTCAAGTGCTTGAGCTGTTGGCTAACGAAAACGTGAGGTATTACAGGAGTGTCTACACACCGATAGTGACCTTATGGGCGATGGTATCGCAGGTACTAGATCCAGACAAAAATCAAGCGTCAAGCAGTGAAGCGGATGAGTACCTGGTCCAGCAGTGCCGGAGTCAAGCCTCCTTCCTCAGACACAGGGGCTTACAGTAAAGCTCGTCAACGACTACCCGAAAGACTCGTCCAACAGTTAGTACCTATAGGCGCAGAAGCTCTAGAAAAGCAAGTTCCAACAGAAAAACAATGGTGTGGATTGCGGGTGCGGGTACTAGATGGGACAAAGGTGTTAATGAGTGATACTGCCACCAATCAAGCCGAGTATCCGCAACACAGCAATCAAAAAACTGGGTGTGGATGGACGATCGCGAAAATGGTAGTGCTGTTTTCACTGCTGACAGGAGCAGTTGTATCGGCTGGTATTGCTTCGTTGGGGACGATTGCTTCGTTGGGGACGAGTGAGATTGTGATGAGCCGTTTGCTTTATGCAAAGGTAGTGCTTTTATGTAAAGGATGGAGAAAATTGAGGCGGTTGAACTTTCAGCATTCCTAATCTGATTTGGTGATTGTAGTCATGAATGAAGTTCCAAATAGCACCCTTGTGATTCTCCAACTTTTTAGAAAACGATAAAGTCTTTCTGACTAATCGCGAAATTCGTTGCCTGAGAGTATTGTTTAATCGTTCAATGTAACTGGTTAATCCGCTTTCGGAGCCGACGGACTTATGCCTTTTACTTGGTAAAACTACGGCATAGGCTTCCCAGTAATCGGTATAAATCTTGGCACTGGAGGCGATAGACATTTGGTAGTGAATCCCATAATGCCAGAGCCGATTTCGAGGAGCGGTCTCCAATATGACATCCGATGACTTCACGCGTCTTGGTATCCATTGCTAACCAGACTCATTGTTTATTCCCTTTGGCGTCTACTTTCATACCAGAGTTCATCCATTTGGACTGTGTGTTTTCCAATTTCTTTCGGAATGACTGTGGCGCAAGAGTTTTATTGCACCGTACAAGTGGTTCACATAATTTTGCAGCCAGAAGAGAGGAAACCCCCATGAAGGAGGGCAATACCAGCCAGGGAAATCCGCTCCAACAGAACTAACTCAATTTTTGCCAAAATGTCGGTGTCTTTGGGTTTCCACTGAGGGTTTTCGACAAACTGCCGACCACATTCGCGACATTTGTGGTGAAAGTTTTCCCCGACGAGTCATCCCATTTTTCATCACATCGTCAGAACCACAAGTGGGACAAATTAGATAGGATTTCATGATGAGACTCCTCAAAAGACTGGACATAGAGGTATTACCCTCCATCCTTTACATAAAAGCACTACCACTTCGTTTTTCCCACACCAGACTGAGCATAAATACGTTGTGCGATCGCCATTGAGTACGATCTATAGCAAGCTTCAAAGGTTTCGATTTCTTAAATTTGGCTGTTAAAATTTCTTTGACCAGCGGAAACCACAGACTTTCTATGTTGAGGCAGTCTAATTTGAGAAATCGTTGCAGACTACGCCTCCGGCTCTCAAATTGAATTGGATAGGTCATTACAGAAGCGAGCAATTCAATACTAACCTGTCTGTGGCTTTGCAACAAATATACCAGAATTTTGCGAGTCAGGTAGTCTGCTGGTTTGAGTTGTTTTTCTAGATGGTTCTGGTAAGATTGAGGAAACATATAGTCATTTCAAATAAAAAAGAGACACTATTGAGCGCAGTAGGCACAGATGAGTTCATCTAAAGATGTGCCAGG
>NZ_JAUBQU010000084.1:0-28275 GCF_036701435.1 Microcoleus sp. Pol12A5 | reverse complement strand
AAGAAAGGATTACCTGATGTTTTGCGATAAATTAACTCAGTTAGCGGCTCTACCAATTCTAGATTGCTGTGGAGAGTATCGGCAATCAATTGAGCGATGTGAGGAGCAGCTAAGGGGGCTAATCTTATCTTATTGAGAATGACTCCCTCTTTTTCTAAACGATTGAGGGTTAAGATTGAAGGGTGGGTGGGGCTAACTTCATTGTCTCGATAAGCACCAATCAGGAGCAAATATTTCATCTGCTCGTCAGTCAACATTAATTCGATAGACTTTAAACTAGCTGCATCTGCCCACTGTAAGTCATCCAAAAAAATGACCAGTGGATGTGAGCTTTGGCAAAACACCCGAACAAATTTTTGAAATACCAAGTTAAACCGATTTTGCGCCTCCATCGGCTCCAGTTGCTGAATCGGAGGTTGAGGCCCAACTATTAGTTCTACTTCAGGAATCACGTCAACGATGGCTTGACCGTTAGAGGCAAATGCTGCCAGTAGTTTTTCACGCCATTCTGATAGCTGCGCTTCATCTTCAGCTAAAATTTGCTGTATGAGAGAGCGAAAAGCAGCAGCAATTGCCGAGTAGGGAATATTGCGTTGTAACTGCTCGAACTTACCAGAAATAAAATAGCCTCGCCGAGCTGTAATTGGCTTGTAGAGTTCCTGTACCAGCACAGACTTACCGATGCCAGAATAGCCGGAAACGAGTACCATCTCAACGCACTTTCGTGTCGGTTCTTCTGAGCTATTTGCTGAGGCAATCCGCGCAAACTTTGATAATAATGTCTCAATTTCTTCCTCTCTACCGTAAAGTTTCTGCGGTATACTTAACCTATCAGAAAAATCTTGTTGGGCTAGCGGAAAATCTGCAATTTCTCCGCATATCTGAAACTGTCTGAGGCATTCTTCCAGATCCGCAGCGATGCCAAAGGCACTCTGGTAGCGTTCCTCCGCTGTTTTGGCTAACAATTTCACAATCAGGTTAGAAACAACTTTGGGTATATTGGGATCGAGTTCGTGAGGCGGTAGAGGCTGTTTGGCAAGGTGGCAGTGTACTAATTCCAAAGCATCGCTTGTATCGAAAGGTAAATAACCAGTTAGTATTCGATAAAATGTCGCGCCTAGAGAGTAAAAGTCTGTAGTGTAGTCGAGTACCCGATTCATCCTGCCTGTTTGTTCGGGTGACATATAAGCCAGTGTGCCTTCGAGAATATTTGGGTTTTTAATTATGGGATTTTCCCGCGTAAATAGTGTAGAAATGCCAAAATCAATAATTTTCAGGATATCTGTTTTTAAATTCCAAACAATATTGGCAGGATTGATATCTTTGTGAATAACATTAGCAGCATGGATTTCACCTAAAGTCTTCGTTATTTTAATAGCAATAGCAAGAAATTCAGGCAAGCTAAGTTTTCTATCTCTCAGGATAATGTCTAAGGATTCACCTCCAAAGTCTTCTAAAACTATTGCTAGTTTATTCTGATATTTTTGCAAATCATAAGCTTTAATCACTCCATCTATATTCAGGGAACGAGTAATTTCATACTCTTGCTTATATCTGGTTAGCTCCGCAGGGGTAGGATAATCTTCTTTGAGAACCTTGAGAATAACAGGTTGATTTTCCTGGCGGCGGTTTGCTCGATAAACTAGCGAATTCGAGCTTTCAAAAATTTGGGCGATAATTTGGTAAGTAGAAAAAATTTTCATACTTAAGATTTCACTCAACAAAAAATACAAACAAAAATCATGGTTTTTTAGCGCTAATCAGATGATAATAAGTATGAGTGGGTATTGACTGAAAATTAATAAACCCTACTGACGATAAGATTTCTTCTATTTCCTTTAAAGTATACTGCTTACCTTTCTCATACATCAGTAATATGGCTGACAAACAGGCGACTGTGAGCGGCCCATCTTTTGTGTCATGCAAAGGCATTTCATGCAACAACACTTTCCCGCCAGATTTGAGCGCGTCGAATGTTCGTTGAGCCAGCAAATAGCAATGTTCTAAATCCCAATCGTGAAAAACATTGCCAAATAGAACACCGTCAGGTTCTCCAGGCCACGCCTCTTCAAACATATCTCGCGCCACGGTAGTAATCTGTTTTTCTAAGCCATATTTGGCAATGTTTTTTTGTGCAATCTCGCATACAGGCTCAAGATCCATAACCGTGCATTGAATCTGCTGATTAAATGCTGCGATCGCGATCGCCAGCGCTCCCGAACCACCTCCGGCATCAAGAAGATGCGATATTTGACCGAACACAGGTTGTTTGGCTAAGTTTGCTGCGGTTGGCAGTATCATCATGTGCATCCGATCGATGAAGCTGTGCACCATCTCAATTTTGTGCTGATTCATCGCCACCGCCATCGGCATTGGTGGTTGAGCGCCACCGATTAATTTCATGCGAAGCAGATCCAGATACCATTCATGAGGAGGGCAAAACCCCGTATAGTAAAATGGGCTATCTGGAATCATGTATGTTTTTGCCACCTTTGTCAGGCCAAACCGTCCATCTTTCTGCCTTTCGAGTAATCCAAATGCGGCAAGAACTGCCATGAAAGCTTCAGAGATTATAGGTGTAATTCTGAGGTGTTTGGCAGCATCTTCAATTGTTTGCGGTGCTTCCTCTATCAGCTTGAATAGATTGATTTCTTGCGCTAATGTTATTACTGGCCCGATGATTCTAGAGCAACTTAGATCGAACAGTAAACGCTCATCGACTTCTGGAACGGGAAACGGTTCGTTGAACATATTTATGTAGAAGAAGGGAGTTGGGTCGTTAGGTTTGAATGAGATTCAACCGATCCCGTAGAAACGAGCCGGATTTTCCCACAAAATTTTTTCTACAGTTCCCTGGGGCAGTTGCCCCTCAAGAGCAACTACTTGCTCCACAATATCCGATTCGTATTCTCCATGAGGATAATCAGAACCAAAGAGGACGTTATCGGAGCCGATATACTCAATAACTTGAGATAAGTGTGATTCCGAAGGCTCCATAGAAACAAAACACTGACGGCGGAAATACTCGGAGGGCTTCATCTTCACATTATCGGCCACTTCCCAGCGCGAACTCTCGTATTCTCGATCGAGCCGCCACAACCAGTAGGGCAACCACCCGCATCCTGACTCCAAAAACCCAACTTTGAGTTGGGGATGGCGTTCGAGAACGCCACCTTCAATCAATGTTAGCAGAGCCATCATTTGTTCCATCGGATGGGAACAGGCACGTAAGGCAAAGCGAGTATTAAAGCGATCGGCCCCAGCAGTAGGCAGACGGCTAGGAGTTCCCTCGTGAATGCCAACGGCGATCGCCAATTCCTCACACTTCGTCCAAAATGGCTCGTAGGCGCGATCGCTCAAAATTCTTCCCTTGACAGGGTTGGGACGCAAAAAGACTGCTTTCCAGCCAAAATTAACGATGCGGAGCAATTCTGGCACCATCTCTTCTGGATCGTGAAGATTAATGCTGCCCACACCTTTGAGTATTTGGGGATTAAAACTACAGAAATCTCGCAGCCAATTATTATAAGCTCGCACAAAAGCACCCACCAATTGAGGAGCCATCGTATTCACCGCAGTGATAAAAAGCAGAGATGTGGGATAAATAAATGCCACATCAACCCCCATCTGCATCATCGCTTGCACCTGAATTTGGGGGTCAGCACCAGCCAGTGGCTCGACTTCCAAAAATGGTTTTGCCCATTGACGTAGATATTGCTCGGAGAACTTATTGATAATCGGTTCTCCTTGGATTTTCAGGTCTGGCGAAGGAGCAAAGTGCTTGAAAGCTGGTTCCAGATACTCTTCCCAAATGCTGTGGGGTTCGTAAACGTGAGCATCGGCATCGATAATTTTATAGTTTTTAAACATCTTTTGGGTAAGGGGAAATTATAACCACATTGGAATTGGATTCAGATTATCTTCAGATATTGGTTCGTTTAACCATCCCATTTGTACCGGAACATCATATAGCCGTCCTGCTCCTAAACGTTTCCAAAAATGCCGCATTCCAGGCACAATTACCTTCACCACCTTCAACCCAATATCAGGACGAGTTTGGTCCAGGACTAAGATTTCCATTCCCTTTTGTTCTACTATTTGTTGGCAACGCTTGATGTCTTCTAGTAGGTCGTCACTCCAGTTTTGAGCGTAATCGGAGTAAACTTTAGGGCTACTACTTTTATCGGGAACTAAATAGGGCTGATTCTGTAGCGTTGCAGTTTGCCACCAATTTAATGCTAAGGGTTCCGCTGAGGAGGCGTACTGGGTTTTACCATCGGCGTTAGTTGGTAAGACAACACCCAAAATTTGATTGATTTCCGTCAGCGCTCTACCAACAGCAATTTTAGCATCGAAATGAGAACCAAATCCTAAAAGAATATCTTCTGAGTCGCGATCGCCACATCGACTAATGGCAACAAAGGTAGGAATATTCAGATCGCTGGTGAGATCCAAAACCCACAAATCCCGATGGATGGACTGGTAAGATTGTTGCAGAGAGCGAAAATAAGGTTCATTAAAACTGTCCAAATCCACCTCCGGTTTTTGAATTCGGTTGTACCACCACAGCGCCACGCTATCTCGTTCGACCAATTCCATAAAACCTTGTAATATCGCCTCTTCCAAGGTATTACCCGCTGCACACCCGTTCGTATCTGCCCAACAGTCAGGTTTTTCTGGTTTGGGATAGCCAAAGTAACAGTAAGCAGTGGGGAGATACTTAAATTCCTGCTGAGTCAAAGACCAAACAGCCGTCCACTCGATCGCGTTGGTTTCATCAAATGGTTCGGGGACTCTTTGAGAAAGGCTCTGACAACTGGCATTCCAGTTTTGGCTATCGCTATATTGGGATTGGCTGAAATTCATACAAGCGTTGGGATGAATTGCGCGATCGCCGAGTTCCTGGTAGCTACTTTTAATTCTGATTTCATCCCCCTGGAAAACAGCAGAATATCTCTCTATAGCTTCTCCAAAACCGCTAACTCGCGCCTGAATATCCGTTCTTCCTTTTCCTCCACTTCTACCGCCAATGTTTTGAGCCAATGCTCTCAAGTCATCAAACATCGAGATAAAATGATGTTTGGCTACATAATTATGAAAACCATCTAGGCGATCGGGTAACTTTTGTAATTCTCGAATAACGCCCGCGATCGGACTAATATGATGCTGATATTTACTGAGGGTAGCTTCAGGGGAACTGCAACGGTGTCCGCCTTCAGCAGTAAATGTTTTTTTACGACTGCCGAGAATTAATGGCAGTGGTTTTGCACTATTCTGGCTTTTGCTAAATCCGCAAACCGGGCATTGAGGACGCTTGGTGAGAATATGGCTTTGAGTCTCTAAAGTCAAAGTATCGTGAGTAATTAATACCCCTTCCAATCGTTTATTTTCCCGATTCTGAACGATCCATTTTAAGACTTCAATAGCTGTCATCCCCAAAGCCGTTTGCAAGACACCAGGTATTTTCGCTAGGGGTGGCGTCAGCGGTGCTGTATCGTTCGTGTGTCTCTTAAGATACCCTTCAATGGGTCGATGGCATCGCAAGCGTTGCGCCAAACACTCCCAACAGCCCGTTTTTCTGGGATAGAAAAGGGGGCCAAGCCAGATAATTGTGCCAATCGGCTTGACAAGTAACCAGGGACGCGATTTTTGTAAGGCAAGCTGATTGAGCGCGGCTAGATCCAGTTGCAGGTAATCATCGCATAGAACCACCTCCAAATCGGCATCCTCGCTGACCTGGATTTGGTGCGATTCGAGAGTTTCAATTAATTCAGAAGCGGAAATAGAACCGATCGCCCTCACTGCGACTTTGGTTGTCTGTAAGTGATCGTGTGCGGCTTCCACGCTAATATTCAACTGCTCACAAAAAATCTGTAACGATGGCGACAGCAACTCATCACCGTTGCTCAGATAACCCTGATTCTTTAGTTGACTTAGCCCATAGTAGATATAAGATGCCGGCAGGCGATCTTGCAATTGCTTGACAATTTCATCAATGCTATGATTGCCATCCAACAACGGAGCTAATTGGGCGTAGATAGGATCGCTCAGTACAGCTGCATTCCTTTCCGACCAAAGGAAAACTCCTTCTGTTCTTTCTGTCTCGATGCGAAAGCAATCCTTAAATTTTGGCTTGTAATCGCGATACATTCTGTAAGCAAATTTATTGTATTAATTTAAGTATTTTTTGTACGTTGTTGCGCTTTAGCGCTAAAGCGCAACAACCTACCTAACCACTTACTCATCAACTGGTGCTTAGAGATGACCTTAGCAAGCGCAGGTGGGGATATAGGGATTAGGAGGAGTGTACCCTCCATCTCCCACGCCCTGACTCCAATCGCGCAACTCAGATACCGTCAAAACGGATGGACTGAGTGCGGGGCGAGGTGGATAAGCTATTACCATCACAAACTTATCTTTCGTCGCGTTATAACCAGCAAACCAGCCATTAAATTGATCGACAGTTACCACCCACAAAAAATGTTCAGTCAATTCTTTCGTAAAAACATACGGCTTTTGATTATTGGTAAGCTGCTGGTGAAGCTCAGGCAACTTGAGGCCACTCACCGATATGTCTCCAGTCAAATATTGAGACAGACGATCGCTCTGTGCGATGATTTGATCGACAAACATACCCGGACAGTAATGCTCCTGAATGCAGGTACGTGCTAACTCTTTGACTGCATTGATAAATTCTTGTCGGAGATTTTCCTGCGCTTCGTTTGGCTTATTTTCGCTATAATCATGAGGCTCAAGCCAAGACCAAGCCACCAATTGCGACCATTGAGCAGCCAATTGCTGTGTTGTCTCAGTTGGGTCAAGCTGCATTTTTTCGAGCAGCTTCTTTAGGTCATCTTCAGCTTGAGTTGGCTGATATCCACTGACTAAGCTTTGGATTGTATTGAATTCAGACATTGCTATCTTCTCCTTAAGATTGTAGCTAGATCGATGATATGTTGCTCTCTCGAAACTTTTGCTTCTCTATCAACGCTAAGTTCAGGAATTTGGTTTACCATCGCTTGATACATTATTTCTCGAACTTTTAGCACGTTGCAATAGAAAACTAAAATCTGACATGGCTTTTTCAGAAGTACCCTTAGAACTTGGTAGTGTTGCAGTGACGTGGCAGCCAATACAGGAATCACCGTTGACCTGGGTTTGGGAATAAGCTTCCATAGCTACATTGAATAGCGGTCCTGGTGTAGTCCCCGTTCTAGTGTTTGATATTAACCTATCATTTGTCAAAGACGTAAGTTGACTAGCAGTAGGAGGATTTTGCACCCATTGAGTTCCCACAAGTTGATAGTATTGCCATACAGAATTAGGAGCGACTTTTTGGAATGCTTGCTGCCAATTTTTGTTCTGTTGTTGGAGAGATTTCTTTACAGAGTCACTGAGTTGGTTGCTTCTGCAATTGCGCTGTTCGGAGAGTCGTACAGCCTGGGTAGGAATTTGCGGCTTTATTTTCTTATCCTGGGTAAGCGTTACCGCATGGGGAGATTGATCGCGCCAAAGAAAAGGCCATTCTACGTATGGATAGTTAGGTAGGCAAGACCCCTTATTTGGATAGTTTGGATCGCAATCTGGGTTGGATAGGGTTGGTTTCAATCCTAGAGGCCCATTATCCACTTTGAGATTATCCACCTGTTCAAAGGTAGCCCAAACCCATCCAGGAGTTGAACTTTGCTGTTTAGGTATTTTATAGGCAATGTGGAAGCCAATCAGTCCGACTTCAATTTCCTGAAGTACAGGATCGTCAGTACCACAATTATCGGTAGTACAAACATATTGTTCTTTAGGAATTGCTAATACCCGCTTTGTGGTATAGTATCGATTTTTTTCCTCTGCGCTAGAGTTTTTATCAAAAACTCGCCAAGCTGCCTTAACTTCTATGGGTGCATCTATACTTGAATTGGTGGATTTAAACTCTAAATTTTCCTTTTTGTTGTACTCAGCCAATTTGCTAGCATCGTACCATTTATTATCCACAATTTGCTTGAATTCATTTGGGTTCAAATGAATCTCGACTATTATGTAATTTCCTTGTTTGTCGACAATGGGAATGTTGTTGAGCAACAAATTATTTTCTTCATCGCTAACCTCAATTTGGGCTGGACACTCCTTACTCTTAATAACTTTTTCGATCCAAGCACGGCTATTTTGTAAATTTTTTTGCAATTTCACATTTTCTGGCGAACCATCTCCTTGCCCTTTGATCAAGTCTAATTTTAAGGTTCTGACAAAAGGGTTGGATATATTTAGCAAAGGGTTTTCACCATTGGCAAGAAACACTTCTTCAGGAGTTCGATAAAATTCCCACACCCGTGGAGCGAGCGGTGCTTGACCCAAGGCAAGTTCCTCTAATGGCCTGGCATTATTAGCAGGCCAATTCAAAGTTACAAATGTTTTCCAAGCGATGTCGGCAAAAGCAAACGCATTATTAGAAAGAGGGCTTTGTGGCAGCTCTTTGAAATTTTCCAGCTTTATAGGTGGAGGTGAATAGCCGCTATCAAATACTCCTATAGCACGATAGGAGGCTACAAACCCTGAAAAAACAGAAATAATGGTTACGAGGCATACTAAACTCAGGAACCGAATAATCTTCATAGCTCTTTTGTTACTCCTGATAATCCCGAATGGTATCAACTGCTACCTAAACGATCGCCAAAATACTGCCCATAAAACTAGCAACTCACCGTCGCGAGATTGGCTTGTAAATTTACCAACCCCATACTTTCCAAATTAAATGCCTCCACTAAATACAACTCCACTGGTGTGCTGCTTTTGACAACTCCCACGAATGCTGCCAGCAACTCTGGCTGCTGTTGTAAGTTCCACAGTTGTCGTTTTAGGCGATCGCCATAAATTCCGGCACAGATGGGAGAGTTTTGCAATACTTGCTCTGGAGTGACATCCCCACGCCCGATACGATCGAGAGCTACCCGTACTAAATATGTATTCCTATTTACAAAACCTGTCAGTAGCTGGGCATCTTTCGCTGACCAATCCAGTCCTTGCCGTTGCGCCAAATCCTGCACTTGGTCGCTGTTAAAGGGCGATAGCCCCACCTTAAACGGCGATTTATTTACACTCAGCGGGATATACAGCTTAGTGGAGTGTACCACGACTAACCTGAGCTTTCACCCAATTCCCCGATTTTTTCCTTCAGGAGTGCCACATTCGCAAAAGTCCGCAAAAGTCGATCGTCAAATTGGCATAGGCAAAACCAGCGATCGCGATCGCCTCAAGCTAACACTAAAAGTTTGGTTGTTGAGAGTAGCAAATACTGCTGGAACTACATCTTGCAGCTAACCAGACTGCCAAATAGCTACTCCCAATATTCTGCTATTTGATTGCCCAGTTGCAAACCCAAACCGACGTTCGCAGAACCACCCCAATAATTTATCCAAATCTTGAAAATTATCTCTATTTGCTAACTGAAAATGGATAAAAACTTTTGCACCATTACTTAAAAGAGATGAGGTAATATTCTCTAAAAATCCCTCAGCCTTCATCTGCTGATATTTGGGGTGAAAATTTACCCACGAGGAGAAATTCCCTCTAAAGTTGCGAAACTGCGATCGGTCTAACTGACCTATTCCTCTCAAAAACAGCCCTCGGTTTCAAAGCAATTCTCAACAACAGCCACAGCGATCGCCATTCTCCGGGAGTTTCCTGCCGCTGCCACTGGCCGGGGCGACAGTACAGCATTTCGATCAAACAGCGGTGCTGGCTAATGTTCAGGCGATCGAACGCAATTCGCACAGTCGGGAATTCCACAAAACTGCACTCTTTTCCATCCCGAAAACTCGACTCTAACTGAGATTTATCGCTCACCAACTCAATCTTAGCCACAGGAACAAAACAGTTCTCTTCCATAATTTTCAGAGTCGCCGAATCGCAATCAATCAAACCTTTTGCCAAACGACGTTCAGTGCCCAACTCAACAACAGGCGGCGCTAGCGATCTCCTTACCTTGACTGCGGCACTGCGAGGGAGCGCTTTTATTTTACCCTGGGATAAGCTGGTCTCAAAGGCATATTTTGGCAAAATCTCTGCTGCTGTCAAACTTTCTTTACTGCCTTTATTTTTCATCGCAAAACTTGGCCACTGCGTCAGAGCAACTTCAGCGCCACTTTCCGAAATTACCGTTGTTATACCCCAAAAAGTTTGACCGCCAATATTCAATTGTACAACCCTGCGTAAATTGAACCATTCGTAAATGTCCGGTTTAGGAATATCCACCAAAATCAGTAATGCAATCCCCATCATCAGCAGGTTGTACGCGCTCCAAATCCATCCCAAACTTATTCCTTTAGACAAATGTGTACTTTCTGATATTGACTGGACAGTGTCCCAATTTTTAACTAAATTAATATTTAAATTGTGCCACAAACTGAATGCTGTAGCTGCGAACAAGACAATCAAAGGCCATCCCAAATTCCAGTTAAAATGAAAGCGATCGCTCGCCATTCCTTTTGGAGTCACCTGAAACCCTTTCCCAAAGGGATTCAGCATGGAACTCACCACGGTCACTGCTAAAGGAATACACTGAACGAACGAATAAATATCCGAAAGCAAAGCCGATCCCGATCTGCGGTTCAGCCAAGAAAACACAGTAAGTTGTACCAAATAGTAAGGCAGGAAAAAGTACAGCAATTCCCGCGCACTTGCCCGCAAAGGAATTATGTCGAAAAACGAATAACCTAAAGGTATCAACAGATATAAAACCTTGGTTAAACTGGTAAACCAGTGCAGCAATCCTTCCAAATGAGACAGCCTTTGTACGAATGTGAGACCGCGAATTGTTAAAGGATTGGAATCAATAAAAAATGCCTGAAGCGTGCCTCGCGCCCAGCGTAGCCTTTGATTTAGATGAGCCTCTATATTTTCAGCAGCCAAACCAGCACTCAATTTTTCATCTAAATAAACTAAGCGATATCCGGTTGCTGACAGCCGAATTCCGGTAAAATAATCTTCGCAGATTGAATCTGTGACCAAGCCTCCGGCTGCTTCTAAAGCACTCCGCCTCACTACAAAAGATGTACCGCAACAAACTACGCTGTCGGCGCTGTCTTTGATGATTTCAATTTGCCTGTAAAAGATTTCTTCTTCCGGCGCGAGTACATTTTCTAAACCTAAATTACGGGAGATGGGGTCGTGGTTGTAAAAGCTTTGCGGTGTTTGAACGAGGGCGATTTCGGGATTTTGAAAAAATCCAACTGTTCGAGTTAAAAAGTTTTTAGTAGGAATAAAATCGGCATCGAAAACTACAATTAGTTCTCCATTAGTTAGGGCTGTGGCATGGTTAATGTTTCCAGCTTTGGCGTGAATATTATCGGGTCTGGTTATATACTCGCATCCGAGTTCTTTTGCCAGCAACTTGATTTCATGGCGCTTGGTATCGTCGAGCAAATATACTTTTTTGTTGGCATAATCTAAAGCTTGACAGCCGATTACAGTGCGCCGTAAAATAAAAGCCGGCTCGTTGTAAGTTGGGATAAAAATATCTACGGTCGGGGTGAAATTTCCAGCTTCAACTGCAACTGCCATGCGATCGGCTTCTCGACGCCGGTCTTTCATTCTCAGCATTAAATACAGTTGAATACTGGTGTTGAAAACCAGTAGCATTTCTAGGAAAAACAGCCCCAAGCTAAAGATACCGTTGAGGGGATCGGTTAAATTTAGAGTAGCGAGCGATCGCCATAAAACGTAGCGAATGGTTAAAGCCAGAACTATTGCAACTACTACAGCGCGCGACCATTTCTGCGGTTGAGGCGAAATTTTAATTGCAGCTAAAGCAACGGAGAAAAGCGCGATAGTCGGCACTAACAAATACATCTTGCTCGTAGCAGGCACTTGCAGCCACACAGGCGGGTTTTGCTGCCAAGAGTTGATTGTGGCAAAAATACCGCTGACTGTACCTTCACGCGCAAACCAGGCTGCGACGATCGCACCTGCGAAAGCAACCGCCCCCAACACGACTAGCGTTGCCGTCGGCATCCGCGAAATCCGCCCAAAGCGGCGTTTCAAGTCTTGAAAATCAAATCTTGAAGTTGTCATAAAATAATTTTAAAGTCCCGATCGTGCATGCAAAAGTAAGGGTTTCTTGCTGTCCACTTTTTAATTAAGTTGAAAATTCCGACACACCTCAATTACTCTCTTTACATTTTTTTACATTTTGACCCTTGTATGATAATTCATCTTGCTTGCGGTTGCCAAACTGCTTAGCGAGTCCCAACCTGGCAAAATATAGCAGAAGGAAGAAGGAATAAGGCTTTAGTTACCGACGAGAGAAGTCCTTTCAATTTCGGTAACACTGGAATGATGGGGAGTCGGAAGTGGGGAGTGGGGGAATGTGGAATCGTGCGACCTTGACTTTATCATTCCCACCCAACTGGAAAAAATATCAGAAGCAATCTTCAGCAATATCAGCAACAGGCTTTCCGGCTTGTTCCATAATAAAAAATAATTCTTGTGGGCCGTTTCTGCGACGCCGCCCATAAAAAGCTGATTGAAAATGCTGCCACATTTGAGTCCTAAACGTCGGGCGCGCTTGCTATAGTTAAAAAAATTTATCTTTTCTACAAATCAAATAGGATTGCTATATCAAACTATAGCAATCCCTAGGATTTAACAATTAGACGAATTTGACATCTAACTAAAGGTAGATTAATTTTATATTAGTTAAAAAAAATTACCGCGATCGCAGCACAAAAACCCAGCCATCACAGAACTAATCAGCCATTTCTAATTGCGAGATTGCATAGCGGGCGACAGCCAAACTAACTCTGGCTTGTTCTATTTCCGACAATTGGGCCCAAGGTCTTTTAGTCGCCATGACCAATTCCCCCCCTTCCGAATCAACATCTCGCATGGCATAAGCCAAAGGACGTGCCAACACCTGCAAATCTTCCTCAGCCCACTGAGGCAAAATATCTAAGACGCACTCTACCATCTGGTCAGCTAAAGATTGATACTTAACCGTTGCGTTTTGCACGCTTTGAGCAATGCGGGCCAGAAAATCTTGAGGAACGCGAGCAAATTTTTCGTGCAAAGACTTTTGCAGAGCAGTCGTCAGCCAAACTTGTTCTAATTGCGAGAATAAAGCTTGCGACTTCAGGGCAATATCGCTATCGCTGAAGGAATCAGATAGCGCAAATTCCTGCTCTAGGGCAGCCAAATAAGATTCTGATTCAAGCTGTGCAGGATTCCAGGGATAAGCAACGTCAGTCTGAACTATTGTGGCGAGAAGTTCCATCTGGGCCTGAGTTTGTGAGTCGCGAAAATATTCAGAATCAGGAGATTGGGTAGCCATGATGTAATACCTCAGGGGGAAAAAGAAAATATAGAAGGGGGACTGTGCCAAGAGCTAGTTGGGAGCTATCAGTGGTAAGTAACTCTTTTAAATTCAGATTGGAGACTCAACGCCCAGAACTTTGCTGTGCCACTCGCCGCTTGCCTTCCTTAGCTACACGCGCACCTTAATTCGTTCCGCAATCAGTCTCACTGTAGCCCGAAGTTTTGGGAACCTCAATAGTGAACTCAAAAATCTGACCTTGAGAACTGCCAAATTTTAGCTGAGTCCCGCTGCGTAGCAGCAATTCTTGGTGGTGAACTCTCTGCCATCCATCAGAGCCCAAAACTAGAGTCCCGTAGCGAGAAAAATCGCGCAGGAAGTAGCTAGGTTCTTCCCGGCTATCTCCGATCGTGTTTCGGCAGAAAATCTCGGCGTGTTTTTGAGAAACCCACTGTTCTCGAATCACTACGTCGTTTTCTTCCCAGCGTCCGACTCGAACCATACCTGCGCGAATCGGCCAAACCTGATTGGTCGAGTCGGTGGATTTGGCATTTGGTCGATCGCGCCCCCGCAAATAAGCACAAGACGGCAACCGTCCCAGCCAAGTAGAAGAATTTAAAGGCAACTCAGTTTTGAGGTCATCTACCGGCTCAGTTAGCTGACCGTCAAACTCAGGGTGCATATACAGCACAGGCAGCGTCCAAGCCGGTTGATTGAACTTGTAAAGCGTTAGTAACTGCTGTCTGGCGACGGCGACGGCCCGGTCGATCGACATCCGTCCGGCCAAAGCTTGGGCAAAAGTTTGGATAAAACTCAGGGCCTCGCGATCGGCGATCGAGTCCCGCATCCCCAACACCGCCGGCACGCCGTGATGGATCAGTACCTCAGCCAAACTGCTGCGGGCGATCGCCTGTTGCTGGCCGTTAGTTGAGTGCACCATCTCCACCGCCGGCTGAGCTCCCCAGCAGGCATTAAACACCGCCAGAGTCACGCGGCACCGAACTAATACCTGAGCCAGTTCAGTACCGTTAATCGCAGTGTCCGGCCCCAAAAACAGCAAACCGCCGTCGGGGCCCGGTATCCCGTGGCCGGCGTAAAACAGAATGTTGTAAGCTTGCGTTTCCAGCCGAGAAATTAGTTCTGCCGGAGTAGGTTCGATCAGAGTATCGACGCGAGTCGGAACGCTGATGTCAAAATATTTGCCGCTGTCGTCGGTTTGAAAAGCACTTTCCAGAACGCCCGCTAAGGCGAGTGCTTCTTCTCCCAACTGCAAATGACCGTTATTGCTGTTGGAAAATTGAGAATTAGCACCGCCTGGTTCTGCTTGTCCCAACACTAGCAAAATGTTGAGCGACTCCGCAGGCTGCAGGGGTGGCAAAGGTTCAACATTGCTGGTAGTGCGGCTGAACAGCAGTTGCTGCGACAGAGAAATTGCCGGTTGACCGGCTTGAGGCTGCATAATTTCCCAAGGCAAAGCAATTAAATACGGTTCGCGCAAGTCTATGCGTACTCGCAGGGGTACATTTTGCCCGATCGCAATACCTTTACTCTCCTGGAGACTACCCTGAATCGGCCCTTCAAACAGCCACTGCCAAAGATTAATCCCCAAATGCTGCATCAGGCGACTGCTGTAGCTTGCCGGTGGCCGAGGCGGATGCTGAGCCCCCTTGTCGCCCCTCTCCCCTTGACCGAGGTGGAGCGGCACAGAGGGCGTTGCTGGAGCGAGGTCTAGCGACTGAGGACTTCGTTGTTCAGCTTCTGCCAATATATTCTGGTTGTTTTCCGGCGAGACGAAACTGCCATCAGGATTTAGGGGCAATTCGTGAATTGTCCCGGAGGGCGAAAACATTTCCTGCCAAGCTTTCCAAGATTGGGAGAGGGTATCGGGCCACATACAATCGTGGTGAACGTACCCGCTGGGATAAGGAGCTTGTAGAACCCAAGTGGCAAAATGGTTTGCCCCAGCGGTTCTCAGGCGAGCGATCGCTATACTGAGGCAAGGACTTTCAGGGCGCGCCATTCACAACTATCGACTCTGGATATAGGGTTGGATTGAGTTTATCTATTCGTAGTTTATCGGGTTTGGGGTGCGATCGAGTGCGTGAGATTGCTTTGGCAGTTTTTACTTTTACTTAGTGTCCAAAAATTTATCTATACTCGGTAAATCTACCCAAGTTCCCGTAGCATTCGACTCTTGGGTCAAATCCATCAACAACTGCGAGTAAACCCCTTCTCTGAGGGACGGTATCAACGATTTACCTGCATCAATTGCTTCTACCCACCTATCTACTACTCGAATAAACGGTGCAATTCTCCCGTCTGGATATACTTGAGGAAACTCCAATCTTTGAGGAATTTTGATTTCAGCTAAAGGTTCTCCACCTTGGGAACCCCACAAGCGAAATCCGTGGACGTAATCTTGCTGGTTGTCGCTTCCCAACACCAACGTACCCTTACTCCCGTATATTTCCACCCAGTGTCCCCGCCCTTGATAAGTAACAGAACTCAAACAAACTTGACAAGGAGTTCCCCCGGCTAATTCCAACATCAACGTGCACGAATCATCGGCATCCACTAATTTTAAACTTCCCCAATCATTCGGATCTGGCCGCCGCGAAATTCCTGTAATCAAATGCCCAGAAAGCCTCTGCGGCGGGCCGAACAGCCAGCTAATATAATCAAAAACGTGAGAACCTGTCGCGCCCAAAACTCCGCCGCCTCGCTCTTTTTGCGCGTACCAATTCCAAGGGCGAGTAGCATCAGCGCGACTCGACACCAACCAATCAATCTTAATTAAACGCTTTTCTCCCACATATTCTGCTGCCAATAATTCTGCTAGCATTTGCCATGCGGGGATGAAGCGAAACTCAAAGTCCATTGTGGCAATTGATCGGGAACCACCATTGTTAAAATCGGTTTGAGATTCGTTGTTTGCCAATCGGTAAAGTTCCCTGGCTTCATTTGCTGTAAGGGCTGTGGGTTTTTCTAATAATAAATGCTTGCCTGCTTCCAATACGGTTTTTGCCATTTCATAATGCAAAAATGGTGGCGTGGAAATGCTGACGCCTGCTACTTCTGCAATGGCTACTATATCGGCGATCGAGTCGCAAGCGTAGGGGATATTGTGGGTAGAGGCGAGATCCTTTGCTTTGTCTAAATTCCGGTGGTAAACAGCCACAACCTCTGTCCGGTGATGGGCTTGGAATCCGGGAATGTGCACTTTTTGACCGAAACCTGTACCGACTACTGCAACGCCAATTTTTGACATAATTTAATAATTGAGAATTGGGAATTGGGAATTGGGAATTGGGAATTAGTAGCAACTAACAAATAACTAACGACTGCAACATCTGCCTGAAGGTCGATAATTAATCCGTGTATCTGTGTCCTCATCTGTGTCATGCTTGGCTTCTTCCCTCATCCTTCATCCTTCTTCCTTCTTCCTTCTCCACCCATTCAATTACTTGTTTGCCCAAATTAACGCCGTCAAACAAGTCAATTTCTCTGATTCCTGTAGGGCTGGTGACATTAACTTCTGTGAGATAACCGCCAATAATATCAATGCCGACAAAGTACAGTCCGTCCCGTTGCAGCACGGGTTCTAACTGAGCACAAATTTGCAGTTCGCGATCGGTAATTTCTGTTTTTGCGACTCGGCCGCCGACGGCCATGTTGCCGCGAAATTCATTGCCGGTGGGAATGCGGTTGATAGCACCGATGGGCTTGCCGTTCAACAATATAATCCGTTTATCTCCCTCTTTGGCTTCCGGCAGATAGGTCTGAACCATCACTGGAATTTGCCCTTGTTGAGTGCTAATTTCCACCAGGGAGTTGAGATTGCGATCGCCCGCTTCCAGAAACAAAATCCCCTCCCCAGCTTTGCCACCCAATGGTTTAAGAACTGCCGCTCCTTTTTTCTCAACAAATTGCCGAATTACGTGTTTGTTTTGAGAAACAATGGTCTCCGGGATCGCACCCTCAAATTGCAAAGCATACATTTTTTCATTCGCCGCCCGCAATCCTTTGGGACTGTTAACTACCAAAGTTTTAGTAGGATCGATGCCGTCTAGAAGGTAAGTAGCGTAGAGGTAAGGAATGTTGACTGGTGGGTCTGTCCGCATAAATACTGCGTCCATTGCTTCGAGAGGCTGCAAAGTAGGCTGTTCCACCTCGTACCAAGCCTCAGCAGCCTCCCAGCGTCCATCTACCACTTTTACTGGGGTCAGGGCTACCCGACTCAGCATTGCCCAGGTTTTGCCGCCGATGACGCTTAGTTCGTTGGCTTGAGTCGCCCAGACTTCGTGACCCAACTCTTGAGCGGCTTCCATCAGCGCTACGCTGGTATCGTGTCCTGGAATTAGTCGCGCGAGGGGATCGATGATGAATGCAAATTTCATTGTCAATTAAAATTAAGAATTGGTCGCAGGAAAATTAGGGCTAACTGAAAATTCGACAGGGAATGCCTCATTTTGCTGCTAGCAGCGGGTCTAGCTGGCCTAGAGCATCAAGTTTGTGGATGTCGTCGCAGCCACCTATGTGTTGGTCGTTAATGAATATTTGTGGCAGGGTACGGCCTCCGTTTGCTCGATCGCTCATTTGAGCCCGTGCTGCTTCATCTCCGTCGATGGCGTACTCGGTAAAATCAATCCCTTTTCGCTTTAGCAGTGCTTTGGCACGAACGCAAAACGGGCAGGTTCTCCAGGTGTAAATTTCTACTTTAGGGGTCATGGACGCTCAAGCAATAACAATATTTTTTAATTGTAATCTTAACCCTAGTGCGGACTGTTTTTAGTTCCTAGGCTGAAACCATTGATTTTTCGTTGGTAGTCAACTTGCCTTGGAGCCTTGAAAGCCTTATTATACGGTTGACTCTCAAAAGCTATCGGAAGGATTGATCTTAACCAATCTTAATTTTTATTTTTATTTTTATTTTTTAATTTTTATTATATATAGCAACCTTATCTTTGTTGGCACCGGAAGTTATTCATTGCTGAAACCCTTGCCGGGAAGTGAAATAGCCTTCTTGCTTCTTCTTTTTACCCTGACTGAAGTCGCTATAGTTTTCTTCCTTCAACATCCGGCTCTATTTGCAGCGCACAAGCTAGGTGTGAAGTTATTTTTTATACAATTTTTATATATATTAAGTAAACAAATACCCATGCTTAAATAAACGGAGACATTGGGAAGGCAAACAGTTTGGTCCTCAGCCTGTCTAGCGCTGCGGACCAACCTGCTTGTTTCGCTTTCTGCACGACGAACAGATCATTCCTGCACCTGTCAGTAGGACTGCGATCGCAGTACCTGGTTCAGGAATAGAAGTTGAGTTTCTCGAAGGTGTGGTTGTGTAGATTTTTTGGGACAAACTCGACTGCGGCGCCAATTCCGGGCCGGGTCCCGTTGCTGTTGATGTCTGGCTGGAGGCACAGGCACTAGAATAATTTCCGGGACCGCAAACATCTACTGCTGAAGCCGGAGGGGCGGCAGCTAGATAGTAAAACGCTGTTGCCAGCGTGGCAGAGAGTCCAATTGCTAGTTTTGCCAGTGGCGTACACATAACTATTTAGTTAAACAGTGGTAAAATCGAAAAATAGAAATAGTCCTAGAGATTAGCGCTGTACGACGGGCAAGGGACGGGCAAGGATTTTAGAGTTCTTACAATAAATGGATGTATTCTCTCACGGACGTCTGTAAAAATAGTATAGCGCTTGAGGTGAGTGCCCAAACACTTTAATAATATTATTCTCTTTTACCTTGACATCCCGTACTGTGGTTTGCACAGGTAGTTTGCACAGGTAGTTTGCACAGAGTTAAGCAACATCATTATTTTTGCCACCTCTGAACCAACAGCCCTTACAGCCATTAACAAAGAGTCTTTTTACCTTGACCGCGACCTCCGGAAATTAATTATTGAACCTATCGCAAAATAGAGATGCTGTATTGTACTTTGCAATGCACAATCTGACTACTCTTTTATAATCTCACAGTTCGACTAGATCTGTCCTCAGTATATGTACGTATATTCCCCCATGTCAACTATTCAAAAGGAATATTTAAGTATTTACCGAGGGTAGAGGGCGTATTGAATGAGCTGAGCTAGTCTCTCGCGGAGAGTTTCCATCCCGAGACCTTTGGCAGCAGAAATAAATACTGCTTGAGGAAATTCTTCTCTGGCAAGGGCGAGAGTATCTTCATCTACGGCATCGATTTTGTTGAAAACTACAAGGGCTGGGCCGGGAGTTACGGGCATATCTGTCAAAATATTCATGACCGATCGAATTTGGCTCTGCCAAGCGGGATGGGAGAGATCGACGAGATGCAGCAAAGCATCGGCGTCAGTGACTTCTTCGAGGGTAGCCCGGAAAGCGTCGATCAAGGCAGGGGGCAGTTCGCGAATAAAGCCCACTGTATCTGTGAGGACGATCGACAGGGGTTCCCCGGTGACGCCGGGAATGGTCAACCGTCGAGTTGTGGGGTCGAGGGTGGCAAATAACTGGTCGGCGGCGTAGACCTCGGAATTGGTGAGCAGGTTAAGCAGAGTCGATTTACCGGCGTTGGTGTAGCCGACGATCGCCACTGAGGGTACGTCGTGATGATGGCGGTTCTGCCGCAGCCGGAAGCGGTGCGCCAGCAGTTGATTTACTTCTTGCTGCAATCGAGAAATGCGTTTGGCGATCGTCCGCCGTTCGGTTTCTAGTTTGGTTTCCCCAGGGCCTCTGGTACCGATGCCGCCACCCTGTCTCGACATTGCCTGACCGCGACCTCTGAGCCGGGGCAGGGCGTACTCTAGCTGAGCGAGTTCGACTTGCAATTTACCCTCGCTCGTTCGAGCTCTTTGGGCAAAGATGTCGAGAATTACTTCTGTTCGATCGACAACGCGAAGACCTATCTGAGTTTCCAAGTTCCGTATTTGTGCGGGGGCCAGGTCGCGATCGAATACCACCAGGTTAGCGCTAATTGTCTGAGCGGTGAGGGAAATTTCCTGAACTTTGCCTTCGCCGACCACTGTTTGCGGATGGGGGCGCGATCGTTTTTGGCGCACTGTTTGCAATACCTGACCCCCGGCGCTTTCTACCAGCCGCGTGATTTCTGCCAGCCCGTCCTCAAATTCCAACTGAGTCATGTGCTGAGTCATTACACCTACCAACAGCACTTTGTCTTGGTCTGCATCGACCTGCTTAGCGACAAACTCTGCTTGAAACTCTGCTTCGAGTCCTTCCACCAAATCCAGAAAGTCTTGGTCGGCGAGTTCGTCCAAATTCAGCGGTTCTGATATTTTCCAGGGAAAGTGTTGAGTTTTGATTATTGACTTTGGAATTGAAGGCTCTTCTATTTCATCAGTTGCATCTGGTTCTAACTGAGCGCTCAAAACAGAGAACTCAAAATTTGGCTGGTCTCCCTGGGGTATCAGGTGAGCGAGATAAGTTTCTTGAATGTAACCAGTCGCACCGCCGCCGCGGCGCTGAAATCCTCCGCCGGTCAGTGTCAGCCAAACGAGGGCGTCCAAGCGCTGAATTGCCATTGCTGTGAGGGCTGCTTCGCTTGGGGTTTCTGGCTTGAGGTGGGTGGCGATGCAGCGAATGCCGCTGAGGCGACCTCCCCCGTAGCGGGGCAATTCTAGGGGCGCAATCTGCGTTTGCCGGGGTGAACCCACGCCGACGCGAATTACTTGTCCGCGACGGTTGATGTAGGTGCAGATTGGTTTGTCTATTTCCGTGCTGATGGCGGCGACGCGCTGGGCGAATTCTGCAGTGGTGATGCGATCGCCCGGTAGTCGCTGGTGGTAAAGCTTTTCGAGTTGCTTGAGCTGGCTGGACTTTAAACCTTGAAGATTGCCGTAGATGGTTTCGATAACTGTTTCTCCCGATCGCTCTGTTTATCTCCTATTTTAATTAACTCCCGCGCGATGTGTTCGGCTTTTCAGTTGAAATTTACTAAATTTTCTTGCGTCTAGGATCTCGCGAATTCAGTATTGTCGAGTCACCAGCGCCGTTGTTTGTCGCTACGACGGGGCGATGGAGCCTTTCACAGCGGCCATATCAACTTGCAGTTGTATTTAATATCTACAGATACAGGCGATCGCTTAAAAAATCTCCCTCAACAAAACTTAACACTTTATTTTTTGTTTCAAAATCCTCCTTTAGACTTGTGTGTAGCTTGAGCCTACAGGCAGATAGCAAAGCAGAAATTAGGCCGCTACCATGAGAAGCGAAACATTGTTAAGGAATGTAAAAACATGGAAACTCGTCCTACTAACTTGCCTCCTACAGCTAATGCTTACAACGGCAAAGATCGGAATGCCTTTTTGTTTGGCTTCAACCCGCAAGCAGAACTTTGGAACGGTCGCTTAGCGATGATCGGTTTCTTAGCTTATTTGCTTTGGGACGCCGCTGGATATAGCGTTCTCCGTGACATACTTCACTTTCTGCCTACCTACATTGCTCAGTAATGAGTAGCGGTATTTCCTGTCTGGCAGCGTGAGTAAATGCCACCACTGCCAGACAGGCTAAAAGTTACAAATGGCAGCGAGTATGGTTTGGTTCCTTTGTATCTTTCGTTACTTTTGAATGGCATTAAAAGACTTTTTGCTGTAATTCGATGATTAGGGGTGGGGGCGCTGTCGCTGGCGCGGTGAAGATGAACAGCAACAGATATTTATTGCGTAAAGGCGATCGCCCCTACTGTATTTTTGGCAATAAATCTCATCGAGCATTTCTGATAATTTATGAAAAATAGGAGCATCAACGATGATTAACTCAAATTTACTGGCAGTAGTAGAATCGACTTTGGCTGACACAGCATCAGGAAATTGGCAAAAACCAATAGTGATGTTGGTTTGCAATATATTAGCATTGCTAGTTCTCAGCCGCCGAATTTGGCATCCCCACGTCGGACCGAAAATGCCTCTACCCTTCCCCTCTTTGTTCAACAATGTTAGCGTACCGGCATTCCTGGCTTGCATGAGCGCAGGTCATTTGCTCGGAGCATTCATGATTTTGACCCTCAACATCGACAAGTATTTCTAGCATAAATGGCGTCGATTTTGTGGTGATTTATTGCTAGATTTTTTAGTAAGTTAAAAAGTGCCAAATAAATGGTAGGGGTAAGTGAAAAGCGCTTACCCCTAATTTTATTTTGCTTTGCTAATTTACGGTATGAAAGCCTAAATAGGCAAGTCATAGAAACCAGTACCGACAAAGCTTGGGAATTTTAAAATGATTTTTTTCATACCCTGATTAAACAACGCGTTAATCAGGGTATAAATTAATTAACTTTTCTCGGAAATTACAAAACTCACCCTCCGAGGGCTTATAGCAATTGGGAAATCTAAATTCCTACCTGTATTCAGCAACAGATTAATGCGACTGAATTTGCGAATCCAAAACCTTAGAAATTCGATCGCGCGTTGCTCATAATAGATGAAAACCCTATAGAGGCGCACTGGTTATGAACTGGAAAGCACAAATTCACTTATTTATCGCTTGCGGCTGCGATAGCCAAGAGGTGTAATTTATTTGCGGTTTAGTCCTCATACGCCGGAAGAACCAGCATCACTATTGTTAAATTTATTACAGACCGAAGGATTGCAAGTTGAGGAACGGTTTAGCATGGTGGAGGGCGATCGGATTCGTCAAAGCCCATACCGTAGTTATTGCCGGAAGCAAGTAGTTGTGTGGATTGAGGCAGGCTTTGGGTTTAGCAGTCCTTAATTCACACTCGATGTGTTACACTTGTACTACAAGCTTGACTCCCTTATGATCTTATGATGAACCTCGAACGTAAAACACATAGAGATGGCAACTTATACCCTAAAGCATTTAATTGTCTAAAACTTCTCCCTGAAAGCTTTACCTATCATAACGAGCACACCCAACGGCATCCGTTCTCAATCTACAGTAGCTCGATACAGGAAGTAATGCAGTCTTTCAATGGTGTTCTGGATGAAATCGATCAGATTTATACGGCTTTGTTTAATGCTGATGGAAATTTAGATTATCCTTTAAAGAAGCTGCCTGATTTACAAAAAAAATTACTACACGCCTTACAATCTCACATTGATGATTGCTATTGGATTATTAAAGTTATTCACCCATATGATAGCAATGTTCAGGAAAAACATCCAGACCGTTGGTTGGATAAGGTCAAACACCCTGCTTATAAGCCTTTTCGGAATGCAATCAATGACTACAGAGAATCATTTGCTCCTATTGTTAATAAGATTAAACACAATGGTGGTCAATTGCGTCCCATAATGATGTACTCAATGGGACGTGGCATAGTTGCACGTACTGTAGACAAAGGTATTCAAACTTTTCCCAAAAATGCTCGTATTGTTGGGTATTTTCTAGAGGGGATGCAACCTAATGGGCGTATAGGCCCTGATTGTGAAATTCATCCCGATGGTATAACCGCTATTTCCTTAAATCGAGACCTACGTTATCACTTTGCAAATCTCTACCGAGTGGGTGATCATTTGAGGGCTGCAATTGCGAGAACGGTTCGTCACTTTCACGGAGAAAAATTGCGTCGCGATGTCGCTGTTAATGATACCGCCTCCCAATATGATATAGAGTCAATTGCAGAACGCGTCAGTAAGCTGCCACCTCTATTCTTTGAGAATGAGTTTTCTAAGAAAACACCAGATATTAAGTTCCACCGTCATAACGGGAATGCAGATTTGATTTTGGAGGTTCCTGGTTCTCAGTATATGACTTGGGAGGGAGAATTAATGATATATTATGAAATACAAGTAGATGCTGTGTGCCCTTACTATCAACTTCCTTACAGGTAAGTCAGAAGCGTTTGTAATTCCATACCCGGAATGCCTAACAACGAAATAACATTGTCTAGGTTGGGTTTCGTTCCTCAACCCAACCTAGGTGAATTTTAATTTTTAGCCTTAACTGAACTGTATTAGTTCATCACCAATTTGGACTAACAACCAGGAGCGATCGCCCACACCACTCTTGTTATCATTAAAATCAATGGCTGCAAAAGGGAGCTTAGATTATGCTTGCCCTCATCTCACCATAAAAAATTCAATGGGCTGCGGGTTCTGTAATACGCTTACCTACGACTTGGCAAGATTATCAGAGTTTGTACGATCGCCCTGGAGACGGCTCAATTCCGCGTCTGAAGTATCGCAACCGAGAAGTGCGATCGCCATTTCGATCGCCAATTTCCCCGACACAGAAGCATTAGGTTTCGTAGATTGCAAACCAGGACGCGGACAGTAAAATCGAGAAGTTCCAGGCGATTTAGTTCGAGATAAGGTGAAAGCCTGATCGCTAAAATTATAAATAGATTTTGCTGCCAAGATAACCATGACCACCATCACCCTCAACCTCTCTCCCGAACTCGAACAGCAGATCCGCACTGAAGCAGCTAGACAGGGCGTTGAACCCGATCTCTACATCCTCAACGCCCTACAAGAACGCCTCCAGCCTAGACTTCCAACCACCCAACCTACTGAAGCCGACTTGCTGCAACAAATTAACATCGGCTTTAGTGCACAAACCTGGGAAGAATACCATGCCCTCATCGCCAAGCGTCATGCCGAAACCCTGACTCCCGAAGAACACAAGCAACTGATCCAAATGAGCGATCGCCTTGAACAACTCAATGTTGCCCGCATTCAAGCCTTAATTCAACTCGCAACCTTCCGCAACCAACCTCTGACAGACCTCATGCAGACCCTTGGCTGCCTGCGGGTTCTTCCGTCTATGATAATAAGTAGTTAGAATCAAAAAAATGTATGCCAGTTGTAGCAGTTAAAACTTACATAGAGTATCGGAATGATGCCTATTGGGTTGAAGGAACTCGGATTTCTCTTGACTCGATCGCCTATGCTTTCCAACAAGGATTATCGCCCGAAAGTATTGTTCAGTCTTTCCCACTACTGACACTGGAACAGGTTTATGGCGCGATCGCCTTTTATCTAGCCAACCGCGCTGAAATCGACGCTTACCTAGCCGCCGAAGAAGCCGCATTTGATGCCATGCCTCAACCTCTACAAACCAGCGATCCAGCTTTGTACAACAAACTGATTGCAGCTAAAGCAGCAAGACAGCAGGTGCGATCGTGAATGTGCGCTATCAAGCTGATATTATCTAAAATCTCGGTCAAGACGAGAAGCTATGCGATCGCATATCCAGTGAACTCTCGGACTTCCGGTGGATGAAAAGCCAGAACAATCCGATCTTTGGGTACGCCAGAGGCGACGAGTTCATCAGTGATGCCGTCTTCAATACCATCATAATGAATCCAGATTTTGTCATTGCGAATTTCGGCGTGAACCACAGTACCATGAACTCGCAGATGATTTTCCCAACCTTCATGTATCAGCATAAAATGGTCGCGATCGCGGCTCACCACCACATAGGTAATCACATCCCCATAAGTATAAGGAAGATCCGCATAGTATTGGAGAATTTTCTCCAACGTCTCACGCCATTGGTCTACGGGTTGATTTGCGGTTGCCATTTGATAATCTCCTCCGTGTTTGGGTCAAAAACTATCATGCGAAAACCCGGTTCTTCTAGCAGCAATTTCCCAGCTTCCTCTTTAAAGTACGATGCAATTTCCGATATCTCTATCCGCAGCCAATTCTCAACACGATCTGCATCAGATATTTTTAAGTTATGCTGATACCGATTATTTTAAATTAGTATTTTGGGGCTGGTACATCGTTATTTCCCTGTAACAATAAACCCACTAGGGGAGATGTGATTAGGGTAGTAAAAATCGCCATTATTACCATAATAGTAAATAAAGTAGGAGTAATTACACCTTGCTCTAAACCAATATTGAGGATAATTAATTCCATTAACCCTCTAGCGTTCATTAATGCACCAATAGTCGCAGATTCCCGCCAATTCACCCCTGAGATTCGGGCTGCTAACATACAAGCTACCCCTTTCCCTAAAATAGCAAGCCCTATAATTACGATGGTAATGACCCAGAGTGTAGGGGTATTTACTAACCCAATTTGGGTATTTAAACCCGAGAATACAAAGAAGATTGGCAATAAAAAAGAAGTGGTGATAAACTCAGTGTATTGTCTTACCTGTTCAGCAAATTCCCCGCGAGGCATAACGCTACCTAAAATAAATGCCCCAAATACCGCATATATACCCATATAATCGGTAAACCAGGAGCATAACATAAGAATTATTAAGACTAATGTGAGAGTTTGCATGGTTACTTTACGATCGCGTTTAGTCCAACGACTAAATATACTAAACATGGGTCTGCCGACAAAAATCATTAACAATACATAGCCAATTCCGCCACCAATTGCCAAGGCGGCAATACTGGCAGAATTCTTAATACTTGCTAATACAATTGCCAGTAAACACCACGCACTCGCATCATCGATTGAACCTGCTGCTAATGCTAAAGTTCCAAAGGTTGTTTTCGCAATACCTCTTTCATACAACATCCGGGCCAACATCGGAAAGGCGGTAATTGACATGGAAGCGCCTAAATATAAAGCCGCAGCCCAAGAGGTTATGTCAGGATTAAAAAGTTGTGCATTGCTGTACAAAAACAAAGCGAAGATCGCTCCCAATGTAAATGGTGCTATGATACCAGCAGCCGATATCAGAACCGCACTCCTGACATTACTCTTTAACAAATCGGCGTTCAATTCCAAGCCGATCAAAAACATATAAATTACTAAGCCTATCTGACTGATAGCGAAAAGAACAGACATGGAAGGATTGGGAATTTTTATTCCTGTGGCCAACAATAGAGAAGTATGAGGAAATAGCCATTGCTGCAAATCCGGCGCCACCAAACCAAATAGCGATGGACCCAACATTACCCCAGCGATCATCTCACAAACAACCTCAGTTTGTCCTAAATAACGCCCAATCATTGATACAATACGACAACTTCCCAAAATAATCGTTAGTTGTAGCAAGAGCTTTAGCACGATCTCAAAATTAGACATATATTTATACCAATTCTCCAAATTCTTGCAACAACCATGGGTGTTTTGTTTGTTTGCGCTCAAGGGCCCGAGTAGGTGCACTCGCTCATCAATTGTCGCTCGCCTTTAGGAGTTAAGGGTGACGACGCACCCTACCACTACTTTGTTGATCGGGACTTACGCACGATGCCGGGGTTAGACTAAATTTTACTCTGTTTATGACTAATCTTTTGTTTCAGTCTCTTTAATTCGACTGAATCTGTGCATTCAAAACCTTAGAAATTCGATCGCGCGTTTCCTCCAAATGAGCCCGCGTATAAGCATCAGCATTCCGATCCAAATTCCGAATACTCTTGCTCAAACCCTCCCGCAACTGCCGCAACTCGTACCAAGCCAAACTCCGCGCATCCTCTGGAACACTGGTTTTTCGCAGCACCATTCCGATCAAAATCGCCAAATGTTCCCGCTGCAAAGAACGCCGAAAAGTTGAAATTTGCATCTTCTTTTCCGGCTGCAAAACCTCTTTCCAGATATCCTTTTGCACAGTATCCAACACTTCCGGCAACCTCAAAGCAGTTTCCGGCGGCGATTTTAACTCGGCATCCCGCAGCCTCACCAAGCGCATCGGAGATAGCAAAACCCGCAACACAAACCGCTGCAAAAAAGTAATTCGATCGCCGATTGGGTAATCTAGAGGAAACACCAAAGCCGGACTTCCCCAGTGTTCCCAGCGCGAAGGCGCCAATTTATTCAGCAATTCCGGCGCAAAACTAAACGCATCTGGGGCAAAAACGTACTTCTCTAATGTTGCTAAAGCTTCACGCTGCTGAGAAAGTTCGATCGGCACAAACGGCAACTTCGCATTAGCATCACCGGGGCGAATCCGATTAAACGACTGTCCCCCCACATACAAAGTCGCATTCATCACCTGGTTGACATAATACCCGAACACCGAATCAAACATCACCCGCAGTTCGTTATAACCGTCTTCCCCAACCGGAATTCGCTTTTCTAAACGCTTCCACATCGCCCTCGCATTATCCAA
>NZ_JAUBQU010000083.1:0-28746 GCF_036701435.1 Microcoleus sp. Pol12A5 | reverse complement strand
CTCATTACCTAGCTATAACTGTTGCCTCGTTTACCTATCTTTACATACTTCAGTCTTTTCAGCCCGACCTACTTATTGGGGGGAGTAGGGGTTGGGCGGGATGCCCGCTCAAAAACCCAATTCAGATACGCAATTACCAATTCCCCACTTCCAAATTCCCCCTTTCCCATTACCCATTTTTAATTTCCGTCACTTCCCAAGAATTGACTCTGCCAGCCCCAGCTAAAGAAAAATAGCGCCTAGTAGATTCCGGCAAAATAGCTCCCGCCAACAAAGCATTATCTAAATTAGCTCCTACTAACGTCGCCTCGCTCAAATCTGCAGCCATCAAATCAGCTTGACACAACTTTGCCCAATTCAGATTTGCCCCTCTCAAACAACTTCCCCTCAACTTAGCGCCGGTTAAGTTTGCACCCGCCAACTTCACCCCACGCAACTGAGCCGCGCTGAAATTCGCCCCCACCAAATTCGAGCCTTCCAAATTAGCTCCCATGAGTTTAGCTTCGCTCACGTTAATGCCGCTTAAATCTACACCGCAGAGATTCACCCCTGTCAACTGCGCTCGCCGCAGACTGACTCCGGTTAATTGAGCTCCAAAAAGTTTTGCACTATTGAGCCTTGCACCGTAAAGGTTGGCCCAGTTAAAATTAGCTGCCGTCAGATTCGCGCCCAGCAAGTTAACTAATTGCAAGTCGGCGCTGCACAAATTAGCATTCCACAATACAGCGCCCCGCAGGTTTGCGCTAGTTAAAGTTGCGCCGCTTAACCTTACTCTGGGCAATTTTGCTTTTACCAAAAAAGCTCCACTCAAATTAGCTTTTGTCAAATCTGCACCTGAAAGTTGGGTTTCGCCCATTTTGGCAAAAGTCAGATTTGTTCTTTGCATCTGTGCATCGTTGAGTGTTGCTTTGGTGAGAAACGCCCTGCTGAGGTTCGCCCCGGAAAGATTAGCTTGCGAAAGGTTGACTCCGATTAAGATTGCTCCGCTGAGGTTTTTCCCGCTGAGATCGGCTCCAGTAAAGTCTCTTTGTCCTTTTTCGTAATTGTTGAGCAGTTCACTAACTTCCATAGGGCATCATACCTTCTATGATTGGGGGTTTCGATCCAGAAATCTTTACTGTTAAGGTTGTTTCAGAAAGGAAACTGTTTCAGAAAGGAAACTGTTTTAGCGTTTGCCTCAAACGGTATAAATTTCATTAACATCACTTTCTGTTTAAAGGCAATCTCTTAATAAAGATTTTATATCTTCCACGGGGTAGCGATCGCGCTTTCGGTATTTTTGAAGTAAAAGTTAATGTTTCTTGATATAGATAGTCATTGCTTAAGGATCGACCGTAATTCGCAACTTCAGGCGCAGCGTGCCTTTGAACCCTGCAGGAGGTTGCCAGGAACTCAGGGATCTCTTGAGAGTCTCTACGGCGTCTGTTGCTTGCAGCGTCGAGGTTTGAGTATCTATCGCCACTCGGGCAACACGGCCGTCTTGTACCGATAACTCCCACACCGTTTCACCGCTAACCCCCGCCGGGAGATTAAGCGATTGCAGGTATTGAGTCAAAGCGGCGATCGCCCCGGCATCCAACCCTTCGGCGCTAACTACTTGGATGCGATAAGCCAAAGGCTTCGGGGCTGGCAACTCACCGTAAGTTCGCTGCCGCGGCATAGCAGGAGGTGGACTCACAGGTGCCGAGTGGCGATTCGAGGTAATGCTGGGAGAGCCGCCTCTAGTTGGCTCAGCCGCCTCGGACTCGAAAATACCCTCATAGCTGACACCCTGCGGTAATTCCACAGGCACTTGCGCGCGGTGACGAGATCCATCAGGTTCGACTCGCACTTCTTCGCTCACAGCCACAAAAGCCGTGTATTCCGACAGCAAGCGATAAGTCAGAGCAGTATTAGTCACAGCTTCCACCAGAGATTTAGTCTCACCACCAAACATTTGATTCATTAAATCTTTAATGCGCGATCGCCCCCAAAGTTGAGCTACCGCGGGATTGCCAAAATCCGTAGCGCCTGCTGCGACTGAAGTTGACTCCCGCTGCCGCCCGCCAGATTTAGCAAAATTAACAGGTAAAACTTGCTCGTAAGCTTTGCCACCTGCAAGAGTGCCGCGGATGCGAAGTTGGCCGGGGGATCGATCGGTCTTTTTGCCAAACAAAACCAGTGGCTGACTCGCAAACAAGTCTGGGGGTGCGATCGGATAAATCTGCGGTTTTTCCCCCATGCCTTCCCAACTAATTTGAATATTAGTCAATACCGGACTATTAATTTCACGAAAAAACTTTTCTGCCGCTTCTGCCGACGGTTCATCTTGACGAATTACCTGAGACGTGCCTCTTCCCATTTCCGCCAAACGGTTAATCAAAAACCGATTCACAGAACCGCCGACACCAAAACTATAAAGTCGATTTCCCGGTTTCAGACTCCGCTGAACCAGAGCCAGCACTTCATTTTCATTACCAATGTAACCGTCAGTAATTAGTACAATACTCCGCAGCCTTCCCGTTGCCGCCGCCGGAAAATTCATAACTGTTTGAATACCGTTAAGCAGTTCAGTGCCCCCGTTAGCCTGCAACTTTTCGATATAATTAATTGCTTTTTGTCGATTTTCGGTAGTATTTGCTAAAGGAGTTGTTGAAAGCGCTTGTGCAGTGTTTGCAAAATCAATAATAGTAAAAGTATCGTTGGGATTCAGCCCTTGAATGAAGCGGCGCATCAACTCCTTAGATTTTGCCAGCGGTTCGCCCTGTTGAGAACCGGAAGTATCCATCAGAAACACGACATCTTTGGGTACAATTTCATTAGTTTTGTAGTTTAAAGCCGGAATCAAATAAGTAGCAAAATGACCGCCCCGCTTGTCTGATTGAGTCAAAATAGTTGCGCGAGTATTTTCGCCCGCGACTCGATAGCGCAGAATTAAATCTTTATTGGGAATTGTGTCAGAATTGGCTAATTGGACTTGTACAATATTGCCGCTGCGGTCAGTTGTAATTTGATGGGAAGTAGAGCGGACATCGCCGATCGCAACTCCGGCATCTATTTCTACCGAAACAGCGATATTGTGACCCGATCGTGTTCCCGGAGGCAAAACAGGCGGGTTAATGCGATCGGCACCAGAACTATAGCCCCCCCTTGCTAAGGGGGGGTTGGGGGGGATCGTATTTCCCGAAATATAGCGCGGCCCTACCACCATTGGAAACACAAATTCGTAATCGCCGCCGGCAAACTTGAGACTTTCGGTGTAGCGAATCGTAACTTCAATTTTTTCTCCCGGTTTGATATTAGCGAGAGACTGAGTAAAAATATTGTCACGTTCTTGTTCCAACAAACCAGCAGTCCGGCCTTGCTTTCTGGCTCGTTCGTAAATTTCCAAAGCTTCCTCGCGCAGTTTGATATCAGCTTTAATAATTCGTGAGCCTATTTTAATTTCCATATCGTCCACTGCCGCTTCGTCGGGCAAAGGAAATATATAAACAGCTTCTATAGGTTCGGGAAAAGGATTTTCAAACTTCTGAACAACTTCTACGCGGGAGATATTGCCAGCAATTTTGGCTTTAACTTCAGTCTGCTTGAGAGGAAAGACTTGTTCTTGAGTCGTATTGGGAGTTTTGACGAACAAACCGCCTACTCGACAGCTAGTTTCGGGCGATCGCGCCCCATTGCAATTAACATCGTTACTAGCGAGGATTTTCGGCGACACAGACGAATAATTTTCCCCAGGAGCTTTTGCCCGCGCCGCATTTGGAGCGAGCCACGCGCCACACTCGATCGCAGCGAGCAATGCGATACCAGCAGAAAGCAACCGTTGAGTGGATAGAACGCAGACAAACTTCATAGCTGTTTTTTTTAGCAGACTTGAGGTGCTATGTTTACCATGACTTTACGCTTCGCGAAACGTTCCTGAGTTAGCTTTCTGGGAAAAATCACCAAGGGCGTAGGGCTGATTTTAGATTTTACGTTGACTCACCTAGGGGCGGACTGGGCGCTGGAACTTTTGTCGAAGCCATGATTGCTCAGGGCGACTGCTGTCGGGCGCACGATCCCTATTTGGGTGATGTCGGTTGGGGCGATCGTCCGCGACTCCAACCTAGAAAATTGTATGATAGTTAAATAATTAAATAACTCTAACCTCAACCTCTCAAGCTCTAATAAATTGAAAAAGCCATGAATTTTATTAACCCCAAAACCGACTTTGCCTTTTAAAAAATCTTCCGCTCTGCTGACAGCAAAGATATTTTGATTAGCTTCTTAAATCCCATCCTCTACGAAGCGCAGCCAGTCATCGAATATTTAGAAATTCTTGACCCTTATTTAGCTACCAAAATTAAAGGATTCAAAGATACTTACTTGGATGTCAAAGCTAAAATTAGTGGTAGCAAAACTGCGATCATTGAAATGCAGGTATTGAATGTAGAATCCTTTGAAAAACTAATTTTTACAATGCTACAAAAGCTTACTCAGTGCAATTGAAAAGCGGAGAAAACTACAACCTATTAAATCCCGTGATTGCCTTGACGATTACAGATTTCCCAATGTTTGAGCATCTGGACACAGTAATTTCGCGGTTTTGTATCAAAGAAAAAAAATTTGGTCAATTATTTGGCGGATGAATTAGAATTTGTTTTTGTTGAGTTGCCCAAATTTGACAAGACTTTAGCAGAATTAGAGACTCTGACTGATAAGTGGATATATTTCATGAAAACAGCTCGGACGTTAAGGTCTGTGCCGGAAGAGTTGGGAAATGTACCGGAACTCCGCAAAGCTTTTACAATTGCCAATGAAGCAAATCTCGATCCTGATGAATTGGAAGATTTAGAAAGGCGAGAAATTTTTATTCAAGACCAGCACGGTGCAATTACCAAAGCTACCAGAATCGGGATAGAACAAGGAATCAGACAAGGCATCGAACAAGGCATCGAACAAGGCATCCGACAAGGAAAAGTGACATTAATTGTTCGTCAGTTGGAGCGCAGTGTCGGCGTGCTGTCGCCGGAGATCAAAACCAGCATCGCTGAGTTATCCGCTCAGCAATTAGAGAATCTAGGAGAGGAACTATTAGACTTTGCCAGTGTGTCAGATTTGACAACTTGGTTGCAAGCACATAACAATCGTCAATAATTTGGTCAAATGGGTGTAGGGGCCATCCCCCGTGGTTGCCCTTATGGATTACCTATGTCACATTTGAGTCTGACCTGACATTGAAACATCTAAAGTCGAAAATCCTATGAGCAAATTTGTGTTTGTGACTGGCGGCGTGGTTTCCAGCATCGGCAAGGGAATTGTCGGTGCTTCCTTGGGCCGCCTATTGAAGTCGCGGGACTATTCAGTCTCGATTTTGAAGCTAGACCCCTATATTAACGTTGACCCCGGCACTCTGAGCCCGTTTCAGCACGGAGAAGTCTTCGTCACACAAGACGGTGCGGAAACTGACCTGGATTTGGGACACTACGAGCGTTTTACCGATACTTCCATGTCGCGCCTCAACAGCGTCACCACGGGTTCCATTTATCAAGCGGTGATCAACAAAGAACGCCGCGGTGAGTATCAAGGGAGCACGGTGCAGGTGATTCCGCACATCACTAACGAGATTAAAGAGCGAATTCATCGGGTAGCAAAAAATACTAATCCCGATGTCGTGATTACGGAAATCGGCGGAACGGTGGGAGATATTGAATCTTTGCCGTTTTTGGAGGCAATTCGCCAGTTTCGCAAGGATGTCGGCCGGCAAAATGTTGTGTATATGCACGTCACGCTGATACCTTGGATTCCTTCGGCTGGGGAGATGAAAACTAAACCGACTCAGCATTCGGTGAAGGAATTGCGGTCGATCGGCATTCAACCAGATATTTTAGTCTGTCGGTGCGATCGCCCGCTGTCTTTGGGCATGAAACAGAAATTGTCCGAATTCTGCAACGTACCCGAAGAATGTGTCATCACATCTCAAGATGCTAAAAGTATCTACGAAGTACCCCTGATGATGGAAGAGGAGGGTTTAGCCCAACAAACGCTCAATTTGCTGCAACTCGAACATCGCCAGCCAGATTTGCATCAGTGGCAAACTTTAGTCAACAGGCTTTACAGTCCCAATCACAAAATTGATATTGCTTTAGTTGGCAAATACGTGCGGTTAAACGATGCTTATCTTTCGGTGGTCGAAGCTTTGCGGCACGCGGCAATTGCGATCGGCTGCGACCTGAATTTGCACTGGATTAACTCAGAAGATTTAGAATCGGGAAACCTCGATAATTATCTCAAAGATATCAACGGCATTCTTGTACCGGGAGGTTTTGGGGTTCGGGGAGTTGACGGCAAAATAGCGGCGATCGAATATGCTAAACACCATAAAATACCCTTTTTGGGATTGTGTTTGGGGATGCAGTGTGCTGTGATTGAATGGGCGCGCAACAACGCCCAACTAAAGGATGCCAACAGCGCTGAATTTAACCCGGATACAGCAAATCCGGTAATTAATTTATTGCCAGAACAGCAAGATGTAGTCGATTTGGGCGGTACAATGCGACTGGGTTTGTATCCGTGCCGCGTCAACCCAGACACCCTAGCTTTCAAACTTTATCAGAAAGAAGTGATTTACGAACGGCACCGCCATCGGTACGAATTCAACAACGCCTACCGCAATCTTTTCTTAGAATCAGGTTATGCAGTCTCCGGTACATCTCCAGACGGCCGATTAGTAGAAATGATCGAATTGCCGAACCATCCCTTTTTCATAGCCAGTCAATTTCACCCCGAATTCCAATCTCGACCTAGCGCCCCCCACCCATTGTTTCAAGGGTTTATCCAGGCCGCTAGCATCCAGGGAAAGCAGGATGTTTTAGAAGATGAGGGTCGCGGCTTGGTTGCCGAGAAAGTTGCAGCAAACTGATCTCGTATCATGTGCGATCGATTAGTTCTGATATATTAGATGTCTGTAGGGGCGGGTGAGAGTACACAATAGTCAAATCAGGCAGACAATCACCCGCCCAACCCAACAATCGGATTTGATTCGGGTCCCACTTACCGGACATGATATCGGGCAGCATTCTCAACCAGTGAAAAACCTCATCCCCCAGCCCTAACATAGGGATTGGGGGGCTAGTACCCGAAGGGAGAAGGCAAAAGGCAGAAGGCAGAAGGTAAAAATGCTGATATTTTTACTTAACTTTTTAGCTTTGATTTCAAGGGCGATACCAGTTTCCCAAAAAAATGCAACTTTAGGCACGTTCCCAATCCCGATAGTCATCAGTCATGCCCAATCTAAAATCTAAAATCTAAAATCTAAAATGGTATGAGTTGTCAAACTATCCTAAAATACCAGGAAACACAGGTTTGAGGAGGCTTTGTGGCTTATTGGAGCAAAATTACTTATGAGAAAAGTACATACATAATTGACCTTGACACTATTAGTGCTTTTTCTAGCGAACTGGATAACAAGCGTCTCACCTTTTGGCTGCCTAATAGCAGTCAGCCGATTATCCTCAATCCCCAAGGCAATTATGAGGCTTACAAGCAAGTTCTCGATTACCTCAAAAAAACCATCGATCGCAATTCTAGAGGTTCGTGGATTAAAATTCATTATGACCGCAAAGAATTTGCGATCGATATGAGTCGAATTAGCTCTTTTGCTTGCGAACAAAACGGTCGGCTAAGCTTTTGCCTGCCAGACAGCGCAACTAACATTATTATCCTGCGCCAAAGCAACCCGGACGCTTATCAAGAAATTCAGGACTACATTAAAAAGACGACTGGACAATCACTGCCATGAAGAAGTTATTAGTCATTAGTCATTGGTCATTAGTCCTTAGTTAGAAGCACTAACAATGAAAGATGAAGGAGACTATGTTTAGTAACTCCTCACATTCATTTTATTTTTTTTTAGCTAAAGTGCTTAGGTTGCATCCTAATTTTAGATATGAAAAAAGCGCAGTAAAATGCGCTGAGTTTTAAAATTTTAACTATTCAACAAGCTGCCAAGCTAATTTTGCCGCCCCTACCATGCCTGCTTGATTGCCCAATTCAGCAACCAATAACTGTAAATCTTCGCGAGAACTCGGCAGTACACGTTGCTGAATTTCGGCTTGAACCTGCGGCAAGAAAAATTCTGCACCTGCACTAATTCCGCCGCCGATAATAATAGCTTCCGGCGTTAAAACATAAATTATACTTGCCAAACCGATACCCAGATAGCGCCCGTAATTTTGCCAATATTTTAAAGCTTTGGCATCTCCCGACTTAGCTAAATTGGCTAATTCTATAGGTTCTAAACCAGTTTCCCGGCGAATTGCCTGCACCGAAACATACTGTTCTAAAGAACCGCGATTGCCGCTGTTGCACTCCGGGCCGTCGGGATTTATAGTAATCAATCCTAGTTCTCCGGCCGCGCCTTGATGACCTACAAATAGTTTGCCGTCTAGGATAACTGCACCGCCGACTCCTGTACCTAAAGTTATTAAAATTAGGTTTTTAAAGTGCCTTCCTGCGCCCAACCAAGCTTCTCCAAATCCGGCACAGTTGGCATCATTTGCTAATATGGTCGGCAGTCCGGTTTTAGCTTCCACCCAGTCAGCGAGGGGGACATTATGCCAGTTTTTGAGATTAATTGCAACTCTGGCTAGGCGACCGGCGGCGTCTGCAGGACCTGGAGTCCCAATGCCGATCGCACTTACAGCATTTTCGACCGGATTCAGTTGTAAAATAGCATCGGTCATTGTAGCTAAAACTGCTTCTGGCGTTGCGGGTTGAGGGGTTGGGACAGTTAAGGATTGGTGACAAATGCCGTCTTCGCTAAATCTGCCGAGTTTAATTGCGGTGCCGCCTAAGTCAATGCCGATTACTTGTGTCATTCGATGTGGGTTTTGGATGCAAGGATTTGGGATTAATCCTCATAGGATAAACATATTTTAGGATACGGATTGTGCACCTTACCAATTAAGTTTGTAGTGAGGATTAAAATCATCCAACTCTTATTTTAGTGTATATAATTAGCGAGGGAAACTGCGCTAAATCCTTAATAGTATCATAACGAGCGCAATACCTAGAAAAAATTATGGATACAAGCGAGTTCGCCTATTTAATTTCGCCTAACTTACGTTGCGCTACCTCTCGGTTGTGCAAAGCATCGTGATAGTCTGGTTGGAGAGCGATTGCCTGGTTATAAGATGCGATCGCCTCTTCAAATCTTCCTAAATTATACTGCTCATTCCCTCGCTCGCACCAGGCTTTCGCCTCTACATTAACTTCCGATTCTGCCTCCGCACCCTCAGCGCCTCTGCGGTTCACTTCCCCAGCAAAACCCAAACCATCCCCAACAAACACTGCCTCAATCACCCTCCCCTTTGTATCCTCCTCCTCAACCTCCGGCAGCGGAAACCGTGTCAATATCTCCCGCCCAATTTGCATGGCAACCTCTGACAATTCCCCGCTGGCAATTCTACCTAACAATACCAGCCGCTGCGCCAATTCCTGAAGCGATGCCACGGCATCCGCAGCAGCAGTCTCATCATGTTCGCCCTCTAACAATCTTTGCCCAAACCGTCGCAACCAAGCCGCCAATTCACCATCTTTAAGGCGTTTTGCGATTAAGAATCCCGCTACATCCCCTCGACTCCAGCCGGCATTCACCCCTTCCAATATTTCCATGAATTTCGACTCGTATTCAGCGTCAGTTAAGGCTGGGCGGAGGGCGGTATTTCCCGGCGGGGTGGATGGGGTTGGGGTTCCGAATATTCGCTGAAATAGTCGTTTGAAGAATTGCAGAATTTTGTTGAGCATTTGTAAGATTGAGAGGGTGGGGTATTTTCTATGTTATAGCAATTATCAAAAATAGATTATATATTGATTGTCGGCGATATCTGTAGGGACACGGCGCATTGCCGTGTCCGGGATTGCAACGCACAGTAAACAATCAGATCAGTAGAATTAATCTACTTTAAAAGCGGATAATACAGTTCTCCTGTTGAGTTGATAAAACCGGCCCTATCGCCCGCTAAATTCCCCGTTCCCATAAATACGTCAACTCTCCCCGCGCCTTTGATTGCACCGCCGGTATCCTGATCCAAAACGTACCGATTTACCGCATTTTGTTCGAGTTGTCGCGCCGCATTCGGATAAGGGAGTTTTGTACTAATTAATGCTAGTGCGCCAGGGGGCATTAAAGCTTTATCGGTGGCGATAGACCTTTCGGCAGTTACTGGCACTCCAATGCTTCCTGTAGCTGGAACTCCGTTAGTATCCCGGAAGAATACAAAGCTTTCATTTTTCGGCAAATACTTGTTCATCTCTGCCGGAAAATTAGTGAAATATTCCTTGAGTTTAGGCAAATTTAACTCTTCTAAAGTAAACTTTCCGTCTTTAACTAATTCTCGCCCGACTCCTGTATAACTGTGACTGGTTTTGCCTGCAAAACCGACGGTCATCACGCTACCATCTGTTAGCTGCAATCTCGCAGAACCTTGGACGTGCACGAGAAATGCCTGAAATCGATCGCGCAACCAAACTAATTCTAATCCCCGCAACAATCCTTTGCTTCCCTGCAAAGCATCTTCGCCTTCTAATTGCAATCTGGTCGGGTGAGGTTTCGGCCAAGATGCCATGTTTGGCGGCATCCGGTACAGGGGATAACGGTATTCGGAATTCGGCGTGCGAGATGCTGCGTAAGTCGGCTCGAAATAACCCGTAAATGCGACTGTTCCTTTGCCGTCTTTGCCCGTGGATTTATAAAATACAAATTCGCGCTTGACCGATTCCTGGAGTTGTGCCGGAGTTGTCGAACTGACAACTAATTGGCGAAATCGATCGAGAGAACGCCGAACTCGATCGCGCGTAACTCCTGCTACTGGATAGCGGCTGTAAGCAGTGGCGGCGGCTGATGTATCGAGATAGCGGAGGCTGTTGTCGATCGACTTTAACAGAAATTCCCGATCGCCCGGTTTGCCATTTTCTCCCCAGATTTGAGCGTCAAAGGCGAGATCCTCGGAATCGCCCGCTTGCAATTGATTTATACTAATTGGTTGCAGTGGCGCAACTGCAACGGCGGGCACCGAAAAAGCGATCGCCAAAACGCAACAGACGACGGCTAATAACTGATAGCGAAAAATCTTGCTCAATTTCCAATCTTTCCTATTCAATTGATTATTTTCCTTATTCATCGTATCGTTCGACGCTAGAAGTAAATATCGGTTCTACGCGAATTGCCAGAACGCTGGTAGGCCGAACTACCATGTATTCGCCTTGAATATTTTTGATCGGGACGTTAAGAAATTCTCTTGAATCTTGTTTCGGCACCAGCGTACTGCTGTACCACTTTTGAAAATCTTGCAGCGTTGCGAAACGCACTTCTTCGCGGTGGCCGCCCTCAAGCAGCAGGTGCACGGAATATTCGCTGGGTGTTCTAGGCATAGGAGATGGAGAGAGTTGTTGGAGGACAATCAAAAATCAAAAATCAAAAATTGATGTGGTTGCCCTCAAGCAGCAGGTGCAAGGAATATTCGCACTTGTGTTCTAGGCATATCTGTATTTTAGTTTTTTGATTTTAAGCTTTTGGAACGATTCCATATTTTACCCCTTCCTCGGCGCATTCCCTCATCTAGTAGGTTGGGTGGAGGGAGAGGGACAGACGGGGAGAAGCGGAGGGTGGGAGAGACCGGAAAGTTGTTGCAGGAAAATCTCAATCTAAAATCTATTGACGGCGGCCCCCCCATTGCGGCTACGGTGTGAAATTAAGGCTGCTTTCCTCAAACAGGAAGCAGCCCGCGTCGCCCAAAAATCTAGTTGCACTGCCCAAAGCTGCTACCAACAGCAATGGACAGCTAACCGCCAAACTGAGTAAGCAGTATGGAGGCTAATCGAGAATTTTAACACTCTCTCTAGCCACCCTGCTCTGTGTTAACGTGCGGGGCGGCTGGGTTTTTGGTTTTCTAGGAAAACCCAAAAACCAGGAGACCATATTATGTCACAGGAATTCGTGCCTGACGATAACTTTTCCGCGCGTCCAAATGACGACTCAGCATTATCGGAACAGGAAGTAGTGCGGATAACGGTTGTCGGTTGCCGCGCAGCCGTGTTAGACACCATCCACACATTGTACCGACTGGGATTTGCCGCCGTCGGAGATTGGATCCCACCCCAGCGAGGTGCAAAGCCGGGACAAGTGATTAGCGTATTCATTCGCCGTCACCGAAAAGCTTAAGAATTCGCCTGTTACATCCACATCGGACGGTCACCGAAGGCACTTCGATCCGTGGGAACCTTAATTTGTAGGGCTTGTGCAGAAACTCGGTTTCTGCCAAGTTCTATCAACTGGCGATCTGCCTTGATAAAAAAAAATTATGCTATTTATATTTTCTATAAACCTTCATCAATCAGTGAAATGAACATATCCATTATTGGCGATAAAAATTACATTTTGGGGATAGCAGCCCTGCTGAAATCCATAGAACTCAATGTTACCGAAGATCCGAATTTGCCTGTCAACGTTACTGTGGTATCAACAGGTATAAATACACAGCAAAAGGAAAAGTTGCAACAGTGCTGCAAATACGAGATTGAATGGGAAGAAGTTAAGCCGAATTACGGGGGATTGCTGTCCCTGTCGGGTTCTAAGCTGACTTACGCGAGATTGGAACCGGACAAATACACCAAGGTCAAAGACAGACTGATTTGGCTCGACAGCGACATGATAGTTCTGGGCAGCTTAGATCCTCTGTGGAACTTAGACTTTGAAGGAATGCCCGTAGCTGCAGCGCTCAATGTGTGGGGAAATCCAAACAACCCGGCTGATAAAAAACCTTATTTCAATGCAGGTCTCTTAGTTTTTAATCTGAAGCTTTGGGAAGAGGAAAAACTGTCTGAAAAAATGCTTGAAAACGCTCGCATCAACCTTTGGTGCGATTGCGACCAAGGGGCATCAAATTCGGTTTTAAAGGGAAGGTGGAAGCGATTAGAGCAGATATGGAACAACCACAATACGGAGGATATGTCAACTAGAGTGATGCATTTTATATCCAGTCCGAAACCTTGGGAAAGCCCCCAACCTAATAAATTATGGCTGGAGATGTTGTCTCAGACGCCGTTTAAGGATGACCTGCGCCTAATTAAAAATAATTCCGATTGGCTTGTGAGGCTAAATGTAAAATACAAACGATGGGAACCGTGGGCGAGGGAACCGATAACAAAAATTAAGAGCTATCTCAAAAATAAACTAAGGTAATACCTTTTGAGATTTGAGATTTGAGATTTGAGATTTGAGATTTGAGATTTGAGATTTGAGATTTGAGATTTGAGATTAAAAAATTGGGAAAGACTGATAATTAATGACTATCAGGTTTTGGATCACGGGCCTGCCGTTGCATTATTTTTTGAAACTGGTGTAACTTGAGGCAGGATGCCTATTTCCCGATCATTGCTTAAGGGGCAACGACTAACGCCTCTCAAGCACATTCATCTTTGGTGGAACAGGCCTCCTGCCTGTTTCCGAAGTATTTTGGTGAAAAAACCCGGTTTTTGCGTAATTCTTGCTCTGGTGGAACAGACATTCGGCGCGTTTCCCCATCAAAAGATTTATCTGCGGTAGAACAGGCTGTGCGATCGACTCAGAAGCCTTGTACATCGGGTTAAGCCAGCAGCAACGGAACGCTGAGAGCATTTTACCAGAGGATTTGTATTATACAACACCATCTTACCAACAACAATTAAAATAGTTTGGACTTGATGATATCTTTCACCATTTTTCGATCAAACTCTTCGCGGGGGGGCTTCCCCTAGCTGCGAAAGTTGAGAGGTTTCAGCCTCCTACTTGTGAAAAATGGTGCAAAATGTCAAATTAATCCTTAACCTTGTCCAATTACCAATTACGAACCTATGCCCCGTCGTCAAGACTTAAAAAAGATTCTTCTCATTGGTTCCGGCCCAATTGTTATCGGTCAAGCGTGCGAATTTGACTATTCAGGGACACAAGCTTGCAAAGCTTTGCGAGAAGAAGGTTTTGAAGTAGTGTTGGTGAATTCCAACCCTGCAACGATTATGACCGATCCGGAAACTGCCGATCGCATTTACATCGAACCTCTAACGCCAGCCATCCTCGAACAAATCATCGCTAAAGAAAGACCTCAAGCAATTTTACCGACAATGGGGGGTCAAACAGCACTAAATTTAGCAGTCGCCGTCGCTAAAAATGGCGTTTTAGAAAAATACAAAGTCGAGTTGATTGGTGCTAAGTTGCCAGCAATTGAAATGGCAGAAGATCGGCTATTATTTAAGGAAGCAATGGCGCGAATTGGGGTTGCAGTTTGCCCTTCGGGGATTGCAAACACTCTCGACGAAGCCAAAGCAATTGGTCACCAAATCGGCAGTTATCCGTTAATTATTCGTCCTGCTTTTACAATGGGCGGCACGGGAGGTGGCATTTCTTACAATCAAGAAGAGTTTGAAGAAATGGCACAAGGCGGGATTGATGCCAGTCCAGTATCGCAAATTTTGATCGAACAATCTTTGATTGGTTGGAAAGAGTACGAACTCGAAGTAATGCGGGATTTGGCAGATAATGTGGTGATTATTTGTTCGATCGAGAATCTCGACCCGATGGGCGTCCACACCGGCGATTCTATCACCGTCGCCCCGGCGCAAACTCTCACAGACAAAGAATATCAGCGCCTGCGGGATGCTTCGGTGAAAATTATCCGCGAAATCGGAGTTGAAACCGGCGGTTCTAATATTCAATTTGCCGTCAATCCTGTCAACGGAGATTTCATCGTTATTGAAATGAATCCTCGGGTTTCCCGTTCCTCCGCCTTGGCCTCGAAAGCCACCGGTTTCCCCATTGCAAAAATGGCGGCAAAATTAGCGGTAGGTTACACCCTAGACGAAATTTCCAACGATATCACCAAGAAAACTCCGGCGTCTTTTGAGCCGACAATTGACTACGTGGTGACGAAGATTCCCCGATTTGCCTTTGAAAAGTTCCCCGGTTCCGAACCGACTCTGACAACGCAAATGAAGTCTGTTGGGGAGGTAATGGCGATCGGACGCAGCTTCAACGAATCCTTCCAAAAAGCCCTGCGGGGATTGGAAACAGGCCGCGCGGGTTTCGGGTGCGACAAACCGGAAAAGTTGCCGAGTTTGGAACAAATTCGCGCCGGATTGCGGACGCCAAATCCAGATCGCATTTTTACAGTTCGCCACGCGATGATGATGGGAATGTCGGTGGAAGATATCTTCGAGTTCACAGGAATTGACCCTTGGTTTTTGGATAAAATGCAGGAATTGCTGGAAACAGAGAAGTTCTTGAAACGAACGCGGTTGGAACAGTTGACAAAAGAAACAATGTTTGAAGTAAAGCAGTTGGGTTTTAGCGATCGCCAAATTGCTTACGCCACCAAAACACCGGAAGATCAAGTTCGCGCTTATCGCAAACAGTTAGGCGTAATTCCGGTTTACAAAACAGTCGATACTTGTGCCGCTGAATTTGAAGCGTTTACACCGTATTATTATTCCACCTACGAAGCGGGAGCGGCAATTTGGGAATTGGGCGATGAAGAAAAGAAAGTTTCGCCTGTAGGCCACAGTCTCACGCCGGAGTCGGAAGTTTTGCCTTCTACCAAAAGAAAAGTGATGATTTTAGGTGGCGGACCGAACCGGATCGGACAGGGAATCGAGTTTGATTACTGCTGCTGTCACGCTTCCTATTCCTTAGGAGAAGACGGCTTTGAGACAATTATGGTCAACTCGAACCCGGAAACGGTTTCGACCGATTATGATACGAGCGATCGCCTGTATTTTGAACCGCTAACAAAAGAAGATGTTCTCAACATCATCGAAGCTGAAAATCCAGAGGGCATAATTATTCAGTTTGGCGGACAAACTCCGCTGAAGTTGGCGCTACCTTTACAAAAATCCCTGGAAAATCACCCCGACGTACAAACAAAAATCTGGGGAACTTCGCCGGATTCCATTGATACTGCTGAAGACAGGGAGCGCTTTGAAAAGATTCTGCGGGAGTTGGATATTCAGCAAGCTGCTAACGGTTTAGCCCGTAGTTTTGAGGATGCTTTAATAGTAGCTCAACGGATCGGTTATCCGGTAGTGGTGCGGCCAAGTTACGTGTTAGGCGGGCGAGCCATGGAAATTGTTTATTCCGATACGGAATTGGAACGTTACATGACCTATGCCGTGCTAGTAGAACCAGATCATCCGATTTTAATTGATAAGTTCTTAGAGAACGCGATCGAGGTGGATGTAGATGCGATCGCCGATGCTACTGGCAATGTGACGATCGGCGGTATTATGGAGCACATCGAGGAAGCGGGAATCCACTCCGGCGACTCTGCTTGTTCTATCCCTTACCAAACGCTTTCGGACGCAGCTTTGGCAACAATCCGTCGCTGGACTGTAGAATTAGCAAAATCCCTGAAAGTAATCGGGTTGATGAATATTCAATTTGCTGTTCAAGGGGAACAAGTTTTCATCTTGGAAGCTAATCCGCGAGCTTCTCGAACAGTGCCTTTTGTGTCAAAGGCGATCGGAGTTCCCTTAGCAAAAATGGCCTCGCGAGTCATGTCTGGCAAAACTCTAGAAGCTTTGGGTTTTACTGAAGAGATTATACCCACTCATGTTTCGGTAAAAGAAGCTGTGTTGCCCTTTGCTAAGTTTCCGGGAACTGATACCTTGTTAGGGCCAGAAATGCGATCGACCGGCGAAGTCATGGGAATTGACACCGATTTTGGCAAAGCCTTTGCCAAAGCTCAATTAGGTGCCGGACAAATGATGCCGCTGTTTGGAACCGTGCTGGTTTCGATGCGCGAGCGCGACAAACTAGCAGTTGTACCCGTTGTCAAGGAATTCTTAGAATTGGGTTTCAAAGTAGTCGCAACTCACGGAACACGCAAAGTATTGCAAGAGCAAGGTTTAGAGGTAGATTTAGAATTGAAACTGCACGAAGGGCGGCCAAATTTGTTGGATTCTATCAAGAATGAGAAAATTCAACTAATTATCACCACACCTTCGGGCGAAGAATCCCGGGCCGACGGAATCTTTATCCGCCGCACAGCTTTGACTTACAAAATCCCGATTATTACGACAATAGCCGGTGCCAAAGCTACAGCAGCGGGAATTCGATCGCTCAAATCCCACCCGATGGAAGTAAAAGCAATTCAAGACTATTACCCGCAAACCTAGACTGCGAAACACTCAAAGGTAGGGTGTGCACCGCACACCTTACCCACAACATAGGGTGCACACCACCAAAACCTAAACATAGGGTGTGCACCACCAAAACCTAATCTGGATGAGAATCCAAAACTCCGCTAGACATCATCAACCTCGGCCAAACTAACAAGAAAAAACCCATCCAGGCTAATAAAGGAATTGCGACTAAAACAGTTATCCAAACAGTTTTTAATAAAAACCAACTACCGCTAATCAGGCTAGTACCAGTTAAAAGAATCGACCAAGGCTGACACCACCAAGGTTTGTAAGTCCAAGGGCTAATAGCTTTTCGAGCGGAAAGTTTTTTATCAGAAATAGATTTCATATTTTCAGTAATTTTTTATGAATGATAGTCTGGCTAGCTGGATTAACGGAAGTTAAACATTCATCACCTCTTCTGCGGTCAGCGCTAATTCGGGAAAAGTCCGCGACACAATTCGTTCGCTGCCTTTAAAGGCGCTTCTTTGATAGTTGCCCTCTGCATCTAAAAGGTGAACAAATACAGTTGGAACTTTGGGATTTCCCAGAAATTCCCTGCTACCAATTGCTAAATAATCGAGAATCCAATACTCAGGAATTCCGAGGCGCCGATATTCGTCCAATTTGTCTATATAATCGTCCTCCCAATTTGTTGATGTTACTTCCACTGCCAGTTGAATTGGTTCTCGTAAGGCAGAATAAGCAGAACGGTGCGATCGCCACAAATCGCGATCGATTACGCTGACATCCGGTCTCCGCCCTTGTTCGATTCCGGCTTTAGTTACAGTTCTGATAACGGCGGTATTTTTGACAACGTAATTTAAACTTAGCCGTTTGATTTCATCTTTAAATGAATCAGATGTAAAATCAGCAACATCATCATGATTTCTTGTGGCATTAATCTTTACAATTTCTCCATTTACCAGTTCATAGCGTCCATCTTCTGGACATTCTACAAGGAATTGGTCAAAGGTTAATTTTTGCGTGACTGTTGCAATCATAAGATTTATCCTTATTTGGCAGTAATACTATTAGTCTATATTACCACAGGCAGGAAGAAATTTGTTTTTTTGACGGCAGACATCCTATTCTCAAATCTAAAATATACAATCAAAAATCAAAAATCGATTCAGGTAAATGGTAAAATGCGATCGCCCTAGCAATTTGCACTTAAATTTGTTACTGACTTGATACAGTAAAGTAACAAACCTAGAAATCGAGCCACTCCCAGGTCAACCCCGAACCATGAGACTAGACGAAGCCGTAGAATTTGCCGAAAACCCAGAGCCGCGCTGTCCCTGCGTCCTCCTGCTGGACACCTCCGGCTCCATGCAAGGCGCACCCATAGATGCCTTGAATGAGGGGCTGGAAATTTTTAGGAATGACCTAATTAAAGACGAACTAGCTAAAAAGCGAGTCGAAGTCGCGATTATTTCATTTGACAATAATATCAAAGTCGTGCAAGACTTCGTGACCGCCGACCAGTTCGAGACGCCACTGCTGACAGCTCAAGGACAAACCCACATGGGCGCAGGCATTCAGCTAGCATTAGATACCATTGCGGCCCGCAAATCCGAATACCGCAATAACGGCATTACCTACTACCGCCCGTGGGTATTTATGATTACCGACGGCGAACCTCAAGGCGAATCCGACGATGTTGTGGAAATAGCAGCACAGCGGATTAAAGAGGAAGAAACTAACAAACGCGTGGCATTTTTTGCTGTCGGAGTGGAAGGTGCTAATATCACCCGTCTGGCGCAAATTGTCGAGCGCACGCCTGTAAAATTGAGAGGATTAGACTTTAGAGAGATGTTCATCTGGCTGTCGGCTAGTATGCAGAGAGTTTCTCACTCAAAAATTGATGAACAAGTAGCACTGCCACCACCCGGATGGGGAACTGTTTAGTCATTAGTTGGAAGTCATTGGTCATTAGTAAGTGACCAGCGGTAAGTGCGGTGTGCATCTCCCTACATAATAAGTAAGGTGTCGTGTGCATCGCCCTACCTAATTAGGGATAAATAAATCCGTCCAGATTTTGCATAGTTGTGAATTTACGAAGTTTTGAGTTAAAGAGTTATTAATGCAGAATTCATCCTTTAATTGGCAAGTTGTAGCGGCATCGGTGATAGGTACAAGCCACGAAAAAAGATCGCAGCCTTGTCAAGATGCCCACTGCTGGCGTCTCTTGCCAAATGGTGTTTTAGCGGCAGCGGTTGCCGATGGTGCGGGTTCGGCAGCACTCGCAGAAGTTGGGGCAAAAATTGCTGTGGAAGCGGTTGTCGAAACGATTTGCCAGCAACAGGAAAGGCTGCCTCAAAATGACGACGAATGGCAGGTATTCTTGACAGCATCACTGCAAGTCGCGCGGGCGCAGGTGGAAGCAGAAGCGGCTGTGCGGGCAGTGGCGCCGAGAGATTTAGCCTGCACTTTAATTGCTGTTGTTGCTACGCCAGAATTAATCGCAGTTGCTCAAATCGGTGACGGTGCGGCGGTAGCAGGTGATAGTGCAGGAAATGCGATCGCCCTGACTGTACCTCCCTGCGGCGAATACATCAACGAAACCATCTTTTTGATTTCGCCGAATGCTATAGAAACAGCGCAATTTAAGGTACTGCGGGAAAAACTCCGGCATTTAGCGGTTTTTTCCGACGGCTTGCAAATGCTAGCGCTCAAAATCCCCGAAGGCACGCCCCACGGGCCGTTTTTTGCGCCCTTGTTTCGGTTTTCGGGCGAGTGGAAAGAAGAGGAAGATGCGAAACAGCAGTTAGAGTCATTTTTGCGATCGCCCCGCGTTTCCGAACGCACCGACGATGACTTAACATTATTGTTAGCAACTTTTTCTAATTAATAATGTCTAAGTAGGTAAGGGCTAACAAAAATAGTATCTTGTCCGGGCGGGTTTAGCGTAGGAGCGTGAGATACCAGAGAGTTGATGAGTATTCTCACTTACCCTCCCATATAATGTTTATTTTTAAAGCCCATTTAATATGTTCAAATCGACTTAAAAAACAGGATAAAAATTATGACAGCTTCACGAATTAGTGCCAGAAGCCTATTGCGAGAAACCTTTACTAATCTAGGTTATAGATACGCTCCCCTGTTGCTCATCAACTCTCCAATTTTGATATTTGTCGGGATCAATAGGTTTGGCAAGCTAGGTTCAGCAGGTGTTGCTTTAAATATTATCTACTGGTTCGTGGTAGTTCCTTTATTGTCTGGAGCTATGATTTTTTACAGTTACCGAGATTTAACAAAAAATCAAGTAACTGTGGGTCAGGCTTTCAATCAAGCAAACAGAAGGTTGCTACAACTAATTGCGGTTTATATTATGTGTTTGCTACTGGGGTGCGCTGGCTTCATTGCACTCATAATTCCCGGCGTTTATGTATCATATCGGTTAATGTTTTCATCTTACGCTACCGTTATTGATAACTCTTCGGCATTCGACAGTGTTAGCAGCAGTTGGGAATTAACTAAAGGGCGTTGGTGGTTGGTATTTCGATCCGCCTTACTGATAATTTTTGTGGTTTTTGTGCCAATACTATCGATTTGCCTATTAATCGATCCGACGGGGAAATCCGTAACATATCAGCTTACAGCTAATCTACTGGGGTTTTTAGCCGGGCCGTTGATGAATGTTTATTTTGTTTTATTGTACCAGCGCCTGCGGGAATCAGCAGCAGCTACTCAATAGACATCTCCTCAAATAAAGTTAAGGGCTGGCAGGATACTTACCCACAACAATTTTGGGAGATGTCTAATGAGCGGTGAAAATTTGGCGCGGTTCTATAATAAAATCGAGGTGTCAACAATTCTGCTTTAGTTTGTACAGTAGGTCGTCGTTTGCAAGCACAAGAGATTAAGGATAAGCTCAACTCCCTAATTAGCGCAGCAGATCCAATAGATCCGAGTTTGGCGAGAAGATTGGATGAAATCAATCGCTGGGTGAAAGATGTTAAACCCGGTTCGCTAACGGCTAAAAAATTTGTGATGGCTTTTTTGCTACAGCTTATCCGAGATTCTCAGGTTTGGCTAACAGTTCAATCTCTACCTTCGGAAAGAGAACAGCAAGCCGCGTTTGAGTTAATGACTCCGGGGGAAAGGTATTGGTACAGCTATCTGTTTCCTAAATGGCTGAGCGAAAACGATCGCAAATTTTACATCTGGAAACAAAAACTCAAGGCCGGCAAATTCGATCCGGGAGATGATATTGTGATTCGGGCGATCGCAGCCCGAATTGTCGATCGCCAAGGCACTGTTTTGTATCGATATGTTGCAGATCTTTCTATGGCAACCGATTCAATCGTTAGCAGCCGCCAACAGCAGCCACTCTGCATTCAAGTCACAACTCTTTCGGATGAATTCTCTGAACAAAAATATCAGAATTGGCAACAAACTCTTCAAGATTGGGGGATTGACAGAGGATTATTTTTAAGTTATGATAAAAACGATGCAAATTTCCTGAACCAGTTAGTTAACATTGCATTATATAATAGCGATAATTTACCCGCAGGTCGTTACCTCAAGTTCCCGTAAATCAAGCATATCTGCTGCTGAGAATAGTTCGACTGCTTAAAACTCGGTGAAAAAAATTTGACTAACTCACATATTGCACAATTTTCGACAATGCCAAAAACCTAACCCCCAGCCTGCTTCTGGAAAAGGGAAAACAGACCAAGATTTTTCCTCCGCTTTTCGGTTTCCGGGAGGAGTCGGCCAGACGGTGCCAACAGGTGCTTGATACGAAGGCTAAGCAATGGGAAGATTTACCGCAGCAATCAATCTTGTGAAATAACTACCAACTCGCTCTAAATTGAATTGAGATTTGATTTAATCAGGGTGAAATTGTTGGAAATAAAATTAAAATACATCAAAATCAAATACTATGACTGTACAAGGTACACACACCGTTGAAAATAACTTGCAAAAAGTCTGGGAAGAACTGGAAGCAGCCAGAAAAATGCAGGATGAATGGATGAATTACGGGGTAGATTTTGTAGATTTGTATGTGGAAGATGCGGGCGGTGATTGGTTGGAAAAGTGGGGTAAATGTGAAGAAGAATTAGAGCGAATTAAACATAAAAATGTAGATATTGAAGCAGTCAAAGCAGCGATCGACATTCCCAGCTTTCAGCAGACAAAACTGCTGGAAATCGCCTTAAATTGCCGTTACTCTACCAGCTATGACTCCGATCGCCCCGAGGAGTCTCCCGCTTGGCAAGAGGTTAAGTACAAACGGCTGTCACTCTTAGGGGGAGCGATTTTCGGTGCCGTTGTTACCGATTACCTCTACCGTGAACATCCAGAACTCGACCCAGATGCTATCTCAACCTTAAAAGCTCGTTTAGCAGACTCAAAAAAAACTGCAGAATTCACACAAAACTTGAAATTAAACGAACTTAGTTGGCTAGTACGGAACGGGAAAGAAACAGACAAAAGCGAGTACACTAGATCTTTTTCAGAAAGTTTTGAGGCTTTGTTTGCCGCGATTTACTTGGAGTTCGATCGCGATTTTTCCAGTGGGGGAAACTGGCTGATTGAACACTTGATTGAACCAACGGTTAGCCAGCATCTGGATCCAAATCGACCGCGACAAATATGGCCAGAAAACGAGGTGAAGCGTCGGGAAATCCTGGGTACGGATATTTTAGAGGCGATCGCGATCGACTATTTGTACAACCGCTTTCCCGAACGCAACGCCAGCCAGCTAACTCGCTGGAAAAATATGTTAGTGGCTAAAAAGATTTTTCCTAAAGACTTTAAGGCAAAATTAGGCAGTCATTACCTAGAGTTGGAGAGCAATTTCTCGCGTACCCGCGACTGGTTGGTGGATAACTTTATCAAAAGCGCAGTTGACGAATTGCTAGAGGAAAGCGAAACTCAACCAGAATATGTGATTGACAGTGCCAACCCTGACTCGCTGCCAGAATTAGTCAGCCGAATTACCGACAAAAAGTGGAAAAATGAATTTGTGAGAGTGGCCAGCATTTTGCAACCGGCTGACGAACTTTTGCTGCTGATGCAAGAAAAATTAGACAGTATGGCGGCTAAAGATGAAACTTTGCAGCAGTTGCTAATCTGGGCCAATCACAAGTCTCAGTTAGTGCAAAGGAATTTCAAACCCGTCGAGATTCGTGCTTTTTATGTTGCCTTAGTTTGCGTGCTCGATTTGGCTTTGACTCGCGTCCTCGATCCGAGTCTGAAGTTTGATAGATCGAAAGTTCGCAAGTTGCGGAATTGTTTGGTAAAGGCGGGAAAAAATGTAGAATTTGCAGATGTTAACGAGTCTCTGAAATTGGCTTTTGATAATAATGATGTGGCGGGTATTTTAGTTGGCATTTGGGCCCTGGATATTGAACCCGAACTCAAACAACTGCTGGCACAATTTCAGACTGAGATGCCTGATTTGCAAAACTGGAAAAAGTGGCGCAAAGAGTGCGGTAGCTGTTGGCTGGCAAAATTCAAAACTGCGATGGACTACAATCGAGACTTTCGCCCCCAACAGAAAACTCTGCTGAAACAGTATTACTATGCCCACAACTTGCTGGTGGAATGCCTCAACAGCGATAATTGTCAGGTGACACCGGCCGTCAGACAAAAAATTGAGGATAAAATGTTGTTATTGTCGGTGGATTTGAAGCTGGTTCACATCTAATTTTGATAGCGCGGACGGGCGAGACGCCCATTCCACTAATCGATGGACGGGCGGGATGCCCATCCCACTAACATCAAAAGGGCTTAACCACTTCCCCCCAAGACATCGGGTTTTTTACCGAATCTGCGGTCGGCAACACGTCTTTTGGTGAAAAACCCGGTCTCTCCTCACCGGTGCCTAAGTCATAACAAAGGTAAGATTTAATGGGCAAGTCAAGTTTATTGAGTCATGGCTTCCAAATCCTGTATCCCATAACGGAATTCTATGCAGTTGCAGCGCCAATTTAGCGGACAACTGATTGCGATCGACACCAAAACCGCGATCGCCAGTGGCGGTGAAGGTCGCATCTACCCGATCGCCCAAGACTCGTCCCTTGTAGCAAAAATCTACCACAAACCGACAGACGAAGACGGCGACAAACTCACAGTCATGTTCAGTATGCCGCCGGATGCGCCGATCGCGGAACCCGGGCACGCTTCCATTGCTTGGCCGATCGATTTGCTGCATACTGTGGGCGGGCGAGAAAAAATTGTCGGTTTTGTGATGCCGCGCGTCAACAAAGTGATGCCGGTACACACTTTCTACACTCCCAAAACCAGGCGCGAACAAAAACCGCTATTTAGCTATCTTTACCTCCACCGTACCGCCAGAAACCTTGCCTCGGCTGTAAATGCCCTCCACGTCAGGGGTTACGTCATCGGCGACGTAAACGAGTCGAACATTCTGGTGACGGATACGGCGTTGGTAACGCTGGTAGACACGGATTCGTTTCAAGTCCGCGATCCTTATACGGGTTACGTTTATCGGTGTCCCGTGGGGAAACCGGAGTTTACGCCGCCAGAGTTGCAGGGGCAGACTTTCCGCGATATCGATCGATCTCCAGAACACGATTTGTTCGGTTTAGCGGTATTAATTTTTCAATTGCTGATGGAAGGTACGCACCCGTTTTCGGGAGTTTATCTCGGTAGCGATGAACCGCCGTCTTTGGAAGCGAGAATTCGATCGGGCCATTTCCCTACAGGTACGAAGCGGATTCCCTACCGCCCCATGCCGGCTGCGCCTCCTTTTGAGATGCTGCATCCGCGGCTGCGGCAGATGTTCATCCGCTGTTTTGAGGAAGGGCACGGCAATCCTTCGGCGCGCCCGGATGCGAAAACTTGGGTGAATGCGATTCGGGAAGCGGAAGATGCTTTGATAACTTGCAGCAAAAACAGTCAGCATAAATACGGAAATCACCTCAGTCGGTGCCCTTGGTGCGATCGGGCAAAACTCCTGAAAGGGCGCGATCCGTTTCCTTCGCGGCAAGCAGTCAGCAACGGATTGCACTTGCAGCCCGCGAAAACCAAGCGTAAAAAGCCCCAACCGCCGCCCGTCGCGATGCAGCCCGCAGTGCGCCGGCAACAGCCCTCCACGGGGCTGCCGCGCCCCCTCGGCCAGTACGCAGTGCCGCTGCTGCCTATGCCGATGTCTTCTCGGAGTCGGACTCCGGCGCCTCGGGTTCCTGTGGGCAAGTTTGAGCGCATTTTTCAGGATGCTGCTTGGGGAGGTGTTTGGGGCAGTTTGTGTTTGGCGGCGATCGGGGGGATTTATTCGGTAATAGCTGAGGGCGGCGCCGCTATTTTGGGGGCGATTTTTGTTGGTACGATTTGGGGCTGTTTTTTTGGGATGATGTGGGGCGTTTTTACTTTGGCGCCGAATCAGATTTGGCGGAAGTGGGGCGGAGTTTTGGTGGGGGCGGCTTGGGGGGCTTTTTTGTTGGCGGCGATCGGCGGTGCGGTGTTTGGGGCAATTAATAGCAATCCGGGAATCGGCGAGAGGATTTTGGCTGGGGCGGGGGTTGGGGCTGTCTGGGGCTGTGTTTGGGCGAGTTTTCGGCCTCCTCTGGCGCTGCCTGTGGGGAGGGTGTGGGGCCGGCGGGGAGCGTATTTGGGGGCCGTCTGGGGCTCGTTTGTGGGGACTCTGGCTGGTGTTTTGTTGGGGTCTGGGTTAGTGGTTTGGCAGCAGTACAATGTCCAGATGCGGCCGGTGGATGAGTTTGCGGGTTTGCTGCTGGGTGTGGCGATCGTGGCGGCTGGTGTGGGTTCTGTTGGGGGTGTGCTTTCTGGGGGTTTGTTGGGTTTGTGCGGGTTTTCGCCGAAGCTGCCGATTTCGTTTCAGCCTTCGGGGGTGAAGGGTGGGGCTTTGGGGGCGATTTGGGGCAGTTTTTTGGGTACTTTTGCGGGTGCTGTGTTGGGGGCGTTGGTGTCGGCGATGTTTCCGGCTGTTAGCGCTGGGGTGCCGGTGGAGTTGGGACCTGTGGCGGGGGCGATCGTGGGGGCTGGTTTGGGGGCAATTTGGGGGGTGGTTTCGGGTACTGTTTGGGGGGCTTTGGGGAAGTGGTGAAGGAAGAAGCAATGATGTAAATTTGCAACAGCAGATATTTCTCTGCAAGCTATTAGCCAAGCGCCTCAACAAAGCTTGCGAGTTCCAGCGTTTGACGTTTCCGGGCCCCACATCGAGCCGAATCTCTACTTGAATTTAACTTAGTCTTAACTTAAAATTAACCAGATTCCCTAGTAAATCTAGCGACTAACCGGAGTTACATTGAGTCAGCCTGCCACGCCTGGGAATGCGTGCGCGTGAAGAGCCAGTTCAAGTAGGAGTAAAGGCAATGAGTTCTATCTTTTTCAGCCCCAACGATTGGCAAACAGTCACCTTTAGGCTGACGGCTGCACTACTGGTAGGCTTCGCGATCGGCATGAACCGCCAGCAGCCAGGTAGACCGGCAGGTTTAAGAACCTTTATGATTGTGAGTCTAGGCGCAGCTATCTTTGTAATGATTCCTTTGCAGATGGATGGCGACAGCACCTTTTCCTCTTCCAATGCTTTGAGCCGAACTATCCAAGGAGTTGCCACAGGGGTAGGCTTTCTGGGGGGCGGAATCATTCTGCAACAAACTAAATACCCAGTGGGTAAAGCTGAAGTAAAAGGATTAACTTCCGCAGCAACTATTTGGTTGGCTGCCGGATTAGGTGCAGCGGCAGGCTGCGGTTTGTGGGTGATGAGTTTGATAGGAACGCTGTTTGCACTCTTGGTTTTGAGTGGCGTCAAACGGCTTAAGAAGTCCGCCTTGATTCGTCCTTATGCTAACAGCCAACCAAAAAGACTACTCAAAGATGCAGCCTCAGCGCGAGATCGGCAGCCATAATAACTAAACTTCCCTTTCAAAAAGTACAAGATATACTCACCACGGCCAAACACAATCCTGAGTAGCTGAGGACTTTTTGCGGTTAATTGCTCTGGCTTTAAGCTCGGAAATTTTTAGGTTAAAAGAGAATCTAAATGTTGTTTGTGGGTGATAGGAGCCTGAGTAATTAAGTCAGATATTGCTGTCTTAAACCCCGAGAAATCGGAGTAATACTTAGAATATAAAAACTTCTTTTTGCCATACTCTTTAAACAAAGCTTTAAGCCAGAATTGCGCTCTCAAAAAATCCCGATAAAGGAGAATTTGATTTGTACGCTTTTCTCAAGCCAATTTTTACTTGAGATGACAGTGACAATTCGGCTTTTCAATCAAAGACTCAACCAAAGCATTCAAAGCAACCGCCGCCAACAACCCGCCGCCAAAAGTTCCCACAGTTGTAATATAAGCAACGCCCGATCGCACTAACCGCCGTTTCGCCACCGGAGAATGACTAAAACCGATCGGCATTCCAACTACCAAAGCCGGTTGTAGTTGCCGATTCTCGATCGCATCGCAAACCGCCATCAGCACAGACGGCGCATATCCTATCACCAATATACATCCTTTTTCCAGTTTCAACAACTTATCAAACCACTCACTCTGCTGCCAGAATTCCTGTTCTGCTTCTGCCGCAGCATTGATGTGCGGGTCATCAATTAAAGTTGCAATACTTGTTCTCAAATACGCCAATCTAGTTTGATCCAAAGCCGCAAAAACAGGAGCCACATCAGCCACAATTTGACACTGATTTTTCAAAGCTTCCCGCGCCGATTTAATCGCCGTTTCGCTCAACTTCACAAACGGCAGCAGAGAACAATCACCGCAAGCTAACACCAGTTTAGAAAGCAAGTCTACCTCAATTTCCGAGCGATCGGCCAAATCCGGCAACAAATGCTGCAACGACTCCCCAAAATCCTCCGGGTGAGTGTGGGCCCCCGCATCCCAACCCTCCCAAAGTTGTTCCAACTCATCCAACCCCCCCTCAGTTTCCGCCTGCAACAGCCTTAATTGCGCCAGGGCGTCGGCTTGCACAGCTTGACAGGAAATATCCCGTCCCAGCAATCCTTCCAGCGCCGAAGCCGTTTCTCGGAGGCGAACAATTTGCTGAATAACCGATAGATATTGCCGTTGCAGAGTCGCCATCAGCGCGTCAGGGGAAGCATCCGCGTCATTTTCTAACAGTTTGCGGATGTGAGACAGTTGAAAGCCTTGCTGCTTGAGTGCGACTATTCTTTGGAGTCTTTGCACGTCGCTGCGGGTATACAATCTGTAGTTAGAGGTCGATCGCACGGCCGGAGATAGCAGCCCCAAAGCGTGATAATGCCGCACCATCCGAGGGGTAATTGTGCCTTTTACCGCTTCTGTAAGTTGTTTGATTGTCAGGTATTGTTGCATGGGATTTTGGGATTTTGGGATTGTATATTTGGGTTTCTGATTCACCCAGAGTCTTAGGAGTGAATCAATTCCCGTCTCATAGCAGAAGTCGGTTAAAACTGAGATCTTGCACCATTCTCAATTAGCCCTTGCATTTGGTGCCAAAATGTGAAAAAAAGGACGTATAAACAATGTAATAAGTTAATGTTAACCATCCTTAATTACGCTCAAGCATTAGTCTATACCTTGATGGATTTAATGCCAAGCAAATATCAACAAAAAAGTCTGCGAGCCTTGCTAGGTCTATTTCTGGAAGC